>JBCBLJ010000966.1:0-2853 GCA_038520195.1 Planctomycetota bacterium | reverse complement strand
GAATTCCGATGACGCTAAAACCAAGCGGCACGGCGAAGAGGTAGAACATCGGGGATAGATTGGTGAACGATTGCAGCGTTGACGCGAGTGTCACGACCGCAAGAGAGACTACCAAAGTCCCCCACGACCACTCTCGTGTCCGGGTGAACAGAAAGCTGATCAGGATGTGAAGCGCGATGCCGAATCCCGCGCCCACCATCCAAAGGCTTTGCACACCGATCGCCAAAAGGATCGCGATACCCGTGGTCGAGAGCAACATCTCGGCGATGCCGAAACGGAACTTCGACTTTTCTTGCACGACCGCTTGCGGCGAACGAACCACGCGCGCCAACAAGACCACCAACAACATCGGCGGAAATGAACACGCCGCGAGGATCGCAATCCAAAGGTGGCGGGGCTGGGAGATTCGCGTCAGCAGTGCGAACAACATCGCTTGCGCCGCGGCGAGCAGCAGGAACACCGTTAGTTGTTGCTGAAGAGGATTGGGGTCGACCTTCAAGACGCGACTTCCCATCGGCATTCCGAGCAGGAAGAGGAGGCAAAAGATCAGCGTGAGATTGAGAAAGGGCCGGTAACTTCGATTCCAGTTGAGACCGTCGGTGACCAATTCGCGGGTCCAAAAAACCATCGGGACGATCATCGCAAGCGATAAAGCGATCACGACGCCCGACGAGTTGTAAAAGGGGCGTTCCTGTGCTCCGGAATGCGAGGCGTCTCGCCGATCAGTCACCCATTCGCGGGTCAGCGAACTGTCGCTCGCGTATTCCGCACAAACCGTTGGCGTCCAGGTTTGTTTGGCAAGCGAATCTTCGACCGAGTCGGCCTCAAATGACAGGGACAACCATCGCCCGTCGTCGGACCGAATCGTCATGCCACTGTCGCGAACGGTCACCTGATCGGTCTTTCTAAATGCGGTCTGCAAGGTAGCACCGTCGCTCGCGTTGAGCGCCCGGATGTCAACGCCGGCGTTTCCCGAATACGCGAACGCACGCGGCCCGATCAGGACAATCGTTTCCTTCGAAGGACTCGACAGCAATTGAACACGATCGTGGGCTAATCGGTGATACCGGTTCCAGAGTTCTTCTCCGGTGAGGTAGTTGGCACAAATGAGCTGTGTTTCACTCAGCACAAACAAACGCTTGTTCGCCGTATCGAGTTTCAAGTCGACGACGCGCGTCGCGGCAAACGCCAAATCCATTTGATTGACTTTGGACGCTGACGACCGGCGTACCTTACTCCGCCCCTCGCGGTCGACGGTCGCAACAATCCCAAAGCCTTCTGGGGTCTCAATCGCGGCAACGATCGGATCGGGGCGCCAAGCGGAGACGTATCTTCCGGCGAGAATCAGACCGATCCCGATCACGACGAGCGAGATTCGACGATATTTCATGCGGCGAGCGTTTTGAGATCGGGGCGTTGCGTGGTTGGGAAGATCGTTGCCGGACCGGAAGACCTCTATGGTAGTGGATCGCTACGATCCGCCGCGCGAGAGAGGCGTCAATTGCCACGGAGTTTTGATCAACCGTTTTGACGCGCGACGAGCATCCCGATCAGGGCTCGACAGAAGTCGGGCAGATCGTCGGGGCGGCGACTGGAAACGTGATGGCCGTCGACGACCACCGCGGCGTCCTCGTAGATGGCGCCGGCATTGACCAAATCGTCTTTGATTCCCGGCGAACCAGTGACTCGCACTCCATCATAGACGTGCGCCGAAATTGGTATCCATCCGCCGTGGCAGATCGCGGCGATCGGCTTTTTCGCGTGATCAAACGCGCGAACCAACTCGAGCACGACGGGATCGCGGCGTAGCTTGTCGGGCATAAATCCCCCTGGAACGACCAGGCCCGCGAAGTCCGCTTCGTTCATCGCGTCGATTCGGGCGTCCGAAACGCAGGGGTATCCGTTCTTGCCGGCGTAGGTCGTACCGGCCTCCGGACCAGCGACGGTCACGTTTGCGCCGGCTTCGATCAGTCGAAGCTTGGGGTACCACAGTTCGAGGTCTTCGTAGATCTCACCGACCAGTACCAGGATCGACTGTCCGGACAACGGTAGTTCACTCACAAGCTTTGGCCTCGCGTTACTTCTTTACCAGATAGCGTTGATAGGCGGCGACAGCCAGTTGGTCGCAGCGTTCATTCTCAAGATGTCCGGAGTGACCCTTCACGTGTTGGAATTGAATCTCGTGAAGCTCCATCAGTCGATCCAGTTCCTGCCACTGTTCGACGTTCTTGACCGGCACCAGACGTTTGCCGTCGCGTCGCTTCCAACCTCGGCTTTTCCAGCCTTTGATCCACGACTGCATTCCTTGCAAAACGTAGTTGCTGTCGGCGAACAAAGTGACGTCGCAGGGTTCTTTCAGTGCTTTGAGCCCTTCAATGACGGCTTGCAGTTCCATCTTGTTGTTGGTCGTCTCGGGCTCGCCGGCGGACCGTTCCAGTTCTTTCTCGGTTTTTGGACAGCGCAGGATAAACGCCCAGCCTCCCGGGCCAGGATTGCCGCTGCACGCGCCGTCGGTGAAAAGATGAACCGGTTTCATGGATTGCGGATCGTCGCTCAAGGATTCAACGTCGAGGAACTGAGGGCACCCTCGGTGAGTTTCGGCGAGGATTCGGAAGAACCTCGTGGAGCCGGCAGTCCGGTCGGTTGCACGAGTTCCGTCGCGGACCGAATCGCCTCGTCACTCAATCGCCATGGCAAATCGACCCAAAACGTACTGCCGCGACCCAACTCGCTCTCGAAACCGACTTCGCCGCCCAGCAGTTTCGCCAATTCCTTGACGATGGAAAGCCCAAGTCCCGTGCCCGCAAACTCTCGCGTCAAGCCTTCGCCGTCGAGCACGCCGTGGCTCTGCCG
>JBCBLJ010000498.1:0-6250 GCA_038520195.1 Planctomycetota bacterium | reverse complement strand
GTCGCCAAGGGTAAAGGTGCCGGATCGGTCCGCGTGGTGCGCGGCGTGGTAGGCGCGGGTGATGTCGTCGACACCGACGCTGAATTGGCGGTGCGAGGTTTCAAGCTGCATGATCCGGGCGTTGGAGGGCACCGACAGGGTGATTCCGATCGTGGCCGGCTTTTTCGAATCGCACCACCGGGACATCGCTACGAAGCTCCCGAGTTCGATTTTTCAACCGCCGCCGGTGCTTCCGCGGCGCTGCGCAATCCCAACCTCGCGGTGCGTTATCGCGCTTGGCAGTCGCTTCACAAGATGGGAGTCGATGCAGAAAAGGAATTGTTGACCCTCTATTCGGACGACAACCCACGGATTCGAGCGCGTGCACTCTGGCTGCTGGGCAAGATCGAGGGCAAAGGGAAGCACTACGTCGAGCTGGCGCTTCAAGACCCGCATTCTGACATCCGAGTGACGGCCATTCGTTTGGCAAAGCAATTGACCATGACGCCGTCGAAGTGGCTTGCGGACGCCGTTCACGATGAGTCACACGCGGTGCGCCGAGAGTTGGCGGTTGCCATCCGATTCGACAAAAGTCCCGAGATGCCGGGCATTTGGGCGCAGCTTGCGACGACTTACAACGGGCGCGATCGATGGTTCCTCGAAGCACTGGGGATCGGGAGCGATGTCCGCCCAGACGAGTGCTTCGACGCTTACCTACGCATGGTGTCGGGGCGATGGGACACACAAGCCGGTCGCGATCTAGTGTGGCGGGTTCGTGCCGCCAAGGCCGCTGATGCAATGGTCTCTTTGATCGCCAACCCGAGCCTTCCGCTTTCCGAAACCGATCGCTACTTCCGTAGCCTCGAATTTCATGACGACGACGTACGCGCCACCGCGCTCGAGCGTCTCCTTCCGTAACCCATCTGAACTTTGAGTCGATGAAACCCATACTCTCTGTCTTAAGCTGCGCTTTCTGGTTTGTTGCCGCTGCCGGATTTGCCGACGACACCGAGGCCCTAGCCCGTCGCGACGCCGTCACGGTGCGCGCACTCGAGCGGATGCCGGGTTACGACTATCGGTCTAATGAAAAGGCGTTCGACGCGGTGATGCGTCACATCACTCGAGCGGAAGGCACACCGGAGTTCATTACCCTTGTGAAGCGGTTTCAGCCGCCCGGAATCGAACCCAAGTTGATGACCGCGCTTCGGTCCGAAGATCAATCCGCCGGAGTGGAGGCCGCGGCTCTGTTGCTCGATCTGGAGTCGGGGCGGAAACTGATTCGCATTGCTCTTGCGGACGACGAGCAGGTTTCCGGGACCGCCCAAGTATTGGGCTTACTGGGCAACGGACGTTCCAGTTGGCTCCTTTCTGAAGTCGCCTCAGATGAGAAGCGCGCCTTTGAAATTCGTCGCGGCGTCGTTTCCGCACTCAGCAAATCCAAGGCAGGGCAGACGAAACTGATCGAATTGGCGGAATCGAAGAAACTCATTGGCGACACCACGCTCGTCGCGGGGGCGCTACTGGCAAGAAGCAACCATGCGGATGTGCGAACCAAGGCGGCCGTCGTACTTCCTCCGCCCGCGCAGAAAGATTCCCAGCCGTTACCCCCGGTCGACGAACTCGCGCGAATGAGGGGCAACATTGAGGAGGGGCGGAAGCTCTTTCGAGGAACGGCCACCTGTGCGAAATGTCACATCGTCGATGATTTCGGCAAGGAGGTCGGACCGAATCTGTCTGAGATCGGCAGTAAGCTATCGCGTGAGGCCATGCTAACAGCGATTCTTGCTCCGAGCGCGGGTATCAGTCACAACTATGAGGGGTACGCAGTCTTGACCGAAGACGGTGACGTGATTGCGGGACTGAA
Organism: Planctomycetota bacterium; assembly: GCA_038520195.1. Lineage (GTDB taxonomy): Bacteria > Planctomycetota > Planctomycetia > Pirellulales > Pirellulaceae > Stieleria. The sequence continues at coordinate 4,407 of JBCBLJ010000498.1, read as the reverse complement.
AATGTCCGAGACCGCCGGAGAAGTGGTGATTCGGACCAGCGAGGGGATCGACCGAAAACTGTCGAAGGACGAAATCAGCGAAATGAAGAAAGCTGAAAAGTCGATCATGCCGGAGAACCTGCATCATCTCACCGGGCAAAAGGGACTCGTCAACATCGTGGAGTACATGACGACCTTGAAGAAAAAGGACTAGCGACGAACACTAAAGCTTGTGCCCGCTAAAACCTCGAAACGTCTGACCGGATGCGATACGGAGCCAAAGTCGATCCGCCCAATCGTTTTGAGTCCATCCATGTCGAGTGGGACTCGCCAGGCGAATCGTCCGACATCGCGTCCCGAGTCAATTACTTCGAAGATGGCTCCAAGTCGATTGTCTCGGAAAACCGTTCGCCAGACCTGCCATTTCGCTACAGCGTCAACCCTTATCGCGGATGCATCCACGGATGCGCGTACTGCTATGCGAGGCCGACCCACGAATACCTTGGGCTCAATGCCGGACTCGATTTTGAGACCAAAATCATCGTGAAGAAGGATGCGCCGCGACTCTTGCGGCAGTTCCTTGCCAAACCCAGTTACTCGCCGGAACCCATCGCTTTCTCAGGCGTCACCGATTGTTATCAACCCGCCGAACGTCAGTTCCGTTTGACGCGGGGTTGCCTCGAGGTCGCAGACGAGTGTCGGCAGCCGGTCGGGATCGTCACGAAGAATGCACTTGTTTGCCGTGACCTTGATCTTTTGAGTTCGATGGCACGACGTTCGCTAGTTCATGTTTACGTTTCGATCACAACGTTGCGAGCGGAACTGGCCGCGGAGTTGGAACCCCGCACCAGTACACCCGCGGCGCGACTGAGAACCATCCAACAACTTGCCGCCGCCGACGTCCCGGTCGGTGTCATGACCGCGCCCGTTATCCCAGGGCTCAACGACAGCGAGTTACCCGATCTCCTTCGGTCAGCACGCGATGCCGGCGCGACGGTCGCCGGGTATGTTCTGTTGCGATTGCCTCTCACCGTCGAACCAGTTTTTATGGCTTGGTTGGACACCGTCGTGCCAGATCAAGCCGAGCGAATTCGGGGGCGCATCCTTGCGACCCGCGACGGCGCAACCAATCAATCGGAGTTTGGACGTCGGATGGTCGGGACCGGAGAACTCGCGGAACAGATACGCGGGCTTTTCAAAGTGTTCCGAAGTAAGTTTGGATACGCCGATTCATTTCCCGCACGCCGCGTCGACCTCTTCCGACGGCCGAAACCATCGAATGGCCAGCTGGAACTCTTCTGAAAAAGATACTGCGAACCCTCCAGTTCGAGTCAGCGATAGCGGTCGGGCGACATCTGCTCGAGCCCCTTCATCTTGGGTTGCTCGTTCACCGCCCAACTCGCGACGAGCTCTCCCGAGACCAATGCGAGGCTGACGCCCATCATCGCGTGCCCGGTTGAAACGATCACGTTGCGCCACCGCCGAGTGCGTCCCAGGTAAGGTAGTCCGTCCGGCGAACATGGACGCAACCCACTCCAGACCGGAACGCCGCGGAGGTCTTCGCTTCGGAACTGCGGAAAGTACTGGGGAACGGCTTCGCGAATCCCCTCCACCCGTTCGTCCGTCACCGATTCATCGAGACCGGCAATCTCCATGGTGCCGCCGAAACGCAGTTGATCTCCGATCGGTGTCACCGCGACTCTGGCCTCGCCCAGCAACGAGCAGAGTCGTGGCAACTGTGTGGGTTGCTCCACCGTCACGCTGTACCCTTTGCCGGCCTGCATCGGCAAATCCATCGCAAGGCCTCGCGCGAAACGGCTCGACCAAATCCCGCCGCAGATCACGAACTCATCGGCCTCGAAAACGCCCGCGTCCGTCTTCACGCCGCAGACACGATCGCCGTCTGCGGTGATCGCGATGGCATCGGTCTTCCAATGGAACTCACATCCGTCATCCTCGAGATGCCGCTGAAGAGCCGCCATTAAGGTAGAAGGCGAGAGATGACAGTCTTGGCGATGGAAAATGCTACCGACAATCTCCATATCGATGTCGGGGTCCAATTCGGCGGTTGCTTTCGCGTCGAGCACTTCGGCCGGCACGCCGATCGAATTGGCGAACGTCGCTGATTCGGCTTCTTCGTCGAGAAACGCCTGGGTTTTGCAGAGCATCAAGAGGCCCCGCGTCACAAGTCCGAACCCGCCGGGCAATTCCGACTCCAAGTCCTGGTACAGTTCGCGACTACGGAAATGCAAATCGCGCAGCAGAGGTGCGGACCGATCGACGTGAGCTTGCGTGCAGGCTGACTTAAACCGCCACATCCAACGAATCAGATCCCATGAGGCACGAGGCTTGATGTAAAACGGTGAACGGGGACGCGTCATCATCCTCAAACCCAAGCTCACCATCCCAGGCGCGGCGAGAGGAACGACGTGACTTGGCACCAGCATTCCCGCGTTGCCGAAAGAACAACCGTCGCGATGATTTGCTCCCCGATCAATCACGGTGACATCGAGCCCGCGCTTGCGCAAAAACCATGCGGTCGACAGTCCGATCACGCCAGCACCGACGACGACGACGCGTTTCGCTTCACGCGCCATGGAAGATGCCTTCTCGAAACGGATCGTTCGGATCAAAGACTAAATTGGCTTCCGCGGTCACAAAGCCACGGCCATTGATCGTCGGCTGGATACTGCCGTTTGCCGCATCGTGCCATTGGTAACGGGCTCGAAAGTGAGTTCCCAGTACCCCTGCCTGCGTCCAAACTTCGTTCGGTTCGAGAACTCCGTCGGCCGCGAGGCACGCCAGTTTTGCGCTAGTGCCCGTCCCGCAGGGCGAGCGATCATATTCGGCGCCGGGACACAACACAAAGTTTTGCGAGTCCGCGTCTCGGGGCGTTTCCGACGCGAACAATTCGATGTGATCAACCTCCGGGTATCCCGCATCGTTGATCGCACGACGGATGTGCTGAGCGATCGCTTGCAACCCTGAGACTCCGTGTGAGCCAAAGTCGAATCGAGGCTCATTGACCAGGAAGAACCAGTTTCCGCCCCATGCGACGTCGCCGCGAACCTCGCCAATCGAAGGTACCGTGATCGAAACATCGTTCTTCGCTCGGTAGCTCGGAACGTTCTCGACGCTGACGGTCTCGTCGTCATGAATCTGCACCGAGACAAGGCCGACGGGAGTCTCAACCTTGAAACGTTCTCGCGGAACTCGTTCAAGGTATTTGAGGGTTTCAGTGACACCGATCATGCCGTGACCGCACATCCCGAGCAGTCCGACATTGTTGAAGAACACGACGCCGAACTCACATTCCGGGTGAGAGCTTCCGCAAAGCAATGCGCCGACCAACACGTCACTGCCTCTCGGTTCCAGAATCACCGACCGACGCAGTTGTTCCAAACCAACCGCCGAGCTCCGAAGCTCTTCAGAAAGTGGAGCATCGCCGAGATGCAGCTCCGAGTCGATCACCACGCGAGTCGGTTCGCCGCCGGTATGAGAGTCGACCACACGAATCATTGACATCACGCGAGACTTTCGGGAACGCCATCGCTCCAGGTTCGCCACCATGCCTGGAATTGCCGGAGTTGGTGTTCAACGTAGACGCGCTGACTGTCGCTCAAGCGATCCGTTTCGATGAAGTGATGCTCGTACTCGGTTTCGCCAAGCAACACGAGAAGATACTTGTAGTAGAGCACGAGGTCGGGGCCTTCGTCGAACGTCGACAGGACATGCAATGCTCGGTCCAGTTCCCACGCGAGACACCGCGCCTCGACGTCACCTTCCGCGGCGCGCGTCGAAAGGCGGACGAGCGTCAACACCTCTCGGGGCAAACAGTTCCCGATGCCTGTGATCGCTCCCCGAGCACCGCAATGCACGAAACCGTGGAACACCTGGGTGTCGACACCGGCCATCAACAGAATTTCGGGGGAAGCATGCGTGATATGCTCGCCGGCGTATCTCAGAGACTCCGCGCCGCCGAACTCCTTGAATCCGACCAAGTTTTCGAATTCATCCCGCAGGTCGAAGAACAGATCGGCCTTTGTCTCGAAGCCGTAGTACGGACTGTTGTAGATGACCGCCGGCAGGTTCGGTGCCGCCGCAAGGATGCTCGCGAAGTGGTTGCGCTGCGCCGCCGGTGACGTGCCGCGTGATAAAACGCGCGGAATGACCATTAATCCGGCGGCGCCCACGTCTTGCGCGTGCGCCGCGTGCTGGGCGGCTTGGATCGAGTTTTGCGCGCCCGTGCCGACCACGACTCGCAGGCCTGCTTCGACGAGCCGCCGAACGCCTTCTTGACGCTGTTCATCGGACAAGAGTGGCCAATCACCCATCGACCCGCAATACACAACCGCCGACATGCCCTCGTCGACCAGCCGCTTCGCCTTGCCGACCGGAGCGTCAACTTTGAGGCGTTGGTCGACAAGG
>JBCBLJ010000348.1:0-8204 GCA_038520195.1 Planctomycetota bacterium | reverse complement strand
GCGGCAGTCTCGATCGAACGCTCGTCGTGGTCGCCTCGGAATTCAGTCGCGATGCACTGAGCGAAGGCGTGCCAGGGTCGGCGGCGCGCGATCAAGCTCGTGAAAAAGTGGATGCGGTCAGCGAACTAAAACACTACGGGTTGCATCGGCATTTCACGGGCGGTTCCAGCGTGTTGATGTTCGGAGGCGGGATCAAGCGTGGGCATTTACACGGGAAGACGGCAGATGAACGACCGTTGATTGCGATCGAAAACCCGATCACGATCGAGGACATGCATGCGACCATCATGACGGCGATGGGCATCAGTCCGCGAACCGGTTTCGATGTCGAAGGCCGTCCTTTCTATGTGACCAAGGACGGAAAGGGCGTCGCCGAGGAACGGCTATTTGCTTGAGCCGATGACCCTTGCAAGGGACATCGCTCGAGACCGTCGCGCGCCGTGATTGCAAGGGACGTTGGTTTCGGGGGAAATCGGTTCAAGCAATCCACACCGCTTGATGGGACCGTTCCGGTGAGGTGCGTCCATGGTCGACGCGGCTTGCGGTACACTCGTGTTCCCGCTGTCGGTCGTCCCCCTCCGTCTGGCTCCTCAGGAAACTCATGAACTTCCAGCTGTTTTATCGACCGCTTGTTTTCGGCTTCGTGTTTTTCAACAGTGTCTTGCTTGCTTCGTGTTTTTGCGTCGCGCAAACCCCGCCTGAGGTCGCGGTCAATTGGGGTCACTGGCGAGGCCCTGAAGCCAATGGTGTTTCGCGGACGGCGACACCGCCGCTGGAATGGTCCGAGGACAAGAACGTGGTTTGGAAGGTTCCTATTGAGGGCCAGGGCAACGCGACTCCGATCGTGTGGGGCAATCAAGTGTTTTTGCTCACCGCGATCAACACTGGTAAGGTTGAGCCGTCGTTGCCAAAGCCGGAAGACCAGCCAAAGCGCGTCTTCGGGATCAAACATCCCAACACCTACTATCAGTTTGTCGTCATTTGCCTCGACAGACGCACGGGGCAAGAAGTCTGGCGCGACGTCGCGACCGAATTGGTGCCGCATGAAGGAACACATCGTGACGCCGATTTCGCGTCGGCCTCACCCACCACCGACGGCGAGCGGCTGGTCTGTTGGTTCGGTTCGGCGGGATTGTTTTGTTATGACCTGGATGGCGAAAGACTTTGGCAGCGCGATTTAGGCAAGGCCTACGTGGGAGCAAGCCTCGGTGAAGGATGCTCACCCGTGTTGCACGACGATCGGGTTGTGATCGTGCGTGACCACGCGCGGCAATCAAGGATTCACGTTTTGAATGCTCGCAGCGGCGAGACGATTTGGCAGAAGGACCGTGATGAGGAGAATGCTTGGGCGACGCCGCGGGTGCTCGAACGCAACGGCTCGACGCAAGTGATCACTTGCGGAACCAACCTGATTCGAAGCTATGACCTCGAGGACGGTGAGATTGTTTGGCAGTGCGATGGCCTGACAAAGAACTGCATCCCGTGTCCGGTTGTCGAGGACGACGTCGTCTTTTGCATGACGGGCTACCAGGGCTATTCGCTGCTGGCAATCTCGCTCGACGCAAAAGGCGATGTTTCCCGGGAGGACGCGATTCGTTGGCGCGCCGAAGACGGGACACCCTACGTTCCGTCGCCGGTGCTTTATGACGGGCGGATCTACTGTGCGAAGTCCAGCCAGGCGATCCTCAGTTGCTTCAACACCGAAGACGGTTCCGTTCTATTCGGCCCCAAACGACTACCAAAACTCGCTGGCATCTATGCCTCGCTGGTCGGTGCCGACGGCAAGGTGTACGTCTCGGGCCGATATGGACAGACGCTTGTACTCAAGCGTACCGACTCGATGGAAATCCTCGCGACAAATCAGTTGGACGATCAGTTCCATGCGTCGCCCGCGCTGGCTGGGAATCAGTTGTTTCTTCGCGGCCGAAAGAGCCTGTACTGCCTCGCTGAGTAAGCCGATTCATGCACGCTTCGGCTCGATCGTTGGCCCGCCACATCACGGCCTGCCGCGCTCTCAATCGACGTCCCGATGCCGGGTCTTAGTTGTCGCTGGGCTCTTTTATGCCCGCAAGCGGTAGGTTCCACGACTCGTCGAAGAACCCTTGTGCGCGAATCCCGCCCGCGTAGATGGAGTCATCTTCTTCGGTCACGTCCAAGACGGCCCAATCGGGAAGCATCGCGATTTGTCTCGAGTTACTCACATTGGAAAACTCGCGGAACGTCATGCCACTGTTCACAACGACATACCGATTTGGGTTGAGCGGATTCGGATAGCAGAAAACGGGGGCGTGGCTGCTGGGGTCAAACGACGTTCCGCCGACTTTCAGTTCTTCACGCGTCCAGGTGATGGGAAGTCCTTCCGCGATCCGAAACAGGAAGCGGTTGCTCGAGAAGTCGCCAAAGCAAATCAGGTGACAGTTCTCGATGTGTTCTTCCGTGATCTCACGATCGAGCACGAATTGAACATCACCGCGCATCAGTCGACGCCACCGCCGCTGGGCGTACTCGGTCTCGCGACTGATCCAGCGTTGAATCCGTCCGTGTCGAGCCGGCCGACTTGGCAACACAAAAATGAATCGATCGCAAAAGGCATCGTCAATCGGACCTTGGATGCCGGGACGTTTGCGTTTGGTTTCTTCACCCACCTGTTGGGTCCATTCGCCGTCAGGTAGTCGGGCCAATCGACACTGAAATCCCGCTCGATTTCCGCCATCCTCGATGAATGCCTTCTGTCCGTCGATTTCGACCTCCACCGCGCTACGTCTGCCGGGCCATCCCGTCTGGCTAAAGTTCACTTCGAGGTGGGTCACGCCGTCCGTCGTGATGGCGAGCGTCTTTTTGTCATCGTCGAGCGACGCTTTGACGACAGCGGGCGTCCAGTGTTCCTTCATGCCCGTGACACGGAGCCATCCAGCGTTCGAATAGCGTGTGGAATAGGTCACGAAGTCGATATTCTTTGCGGGTCCCGGTTCGAGAGAACCTTCCCATGCCAGGAGTTGGCCGTCGATCTGTTCCTGAGAGTCCTCATCAATCCTGTGGCCCATCGCCGGCCCGATGACATAAGGAAACGTGAGTCCCATCTTGGTGGCCTGCTCGACGACTCGATCGGCAGCCTGTTTCTGCTTGTCCACCTCGCCGCTGTACGCGATCGTCTTTACTCCGCGAAGGTTGGCGGTCCAAGGCAAGACGTCGTACCACTTCAACAGTTTCTCGGCGGTCGGAGTGACCTCAAATGGCGTCGACTCCTTCCAACCCTGGTAAACGAGAGTGTCAACGAACCCGGCACCGGGATTGGCCGCGAACCAGCGAGTGGGGTCGTGGACGGCGAGGTGCCAGCAGGCCGCACCGCCCATTGAGAAACCCCGAATCGCCACGCGCGCCGTGTCCACTTCAAAAAGTGTTTCGGCCTTAGCCATCGCCTCATACACGTCCGTTTCGCCAGCGAACTTGAACGCGTTGCAGTGTCGACCGAAGGGGTGTACCACAAACGTCTCTTTCGGCGTGTACAAACCGGTCTTATTCAACCGCTCCGTCAGGAAGGGAACTTCGGTCTTGGTATCGCCTCGGCCGTGCAACCAAACGTCCATTCGATGTGGTGCCGTGACGTTGTCGAGTGTAAAGCCAGCCGGAACCACGATACCGACCGGTTGTACTGAGCCATCAATCCTCGAGACGAATCCACCGGCGAGTGGCTGAGGCGTATCGTTTTTGGATTCGTCGAACCCAAGCAACTCAAGTCCACGGGTGCCGCCGATCGCAGCTTCGATCCTTCGTTCCGCTTCGTCGATCAGCCGATTCGCATCGCGAACCTGGTTCTTTTTGAAGAAAAGTTCCTGTTCGACGGCCAGAGAGACCGCACGGATCAACACATCAACATCGCTGCGCCAATCCGCCGAGTCACCGGCCTTCTCAACCGCTTGATTGAGACGCGTGCGAGCCGCATCGACGCGTTTGGTGAGTTGGACGAGCGCCTCAAAATCGACTTCGATCCCTTTGGGAGGCAGTTGCTTGAAACGCGGCTTGGAGTCGTCCTGGGCGAAGCCGGGGAAGGCGATAAGGAAAATCAGCAGCAGTGAGCCGAATCGGGCCGGCGCCGACACTTTAGGAGGATGAGGCATTAGTCGTCTTGTGCGATCGCGATGACTTGTTCCAGTTGCATCACGCCATCATAGATCGAACGTCCAACGATTGCGGCGGGTAGTTTCATTTCCACCAGACGCTCGACATCTTCGTAGGTCGTGACTCCGCCGCTTGCGACCAACGGAATATCCGTCGCAGCCGACATTTCGCTCAACCCCTCGAAGTTCGGCCCGCTCATCATGCCGTCGCGAGCGATGTCGGTGTAGATAACGGCCGCGATGTTCTCAGTCCGTTCGCGAAGGTCCTTTGCGAGGTCGACGGCGGGCGTGGTACTGGTCTCTAACCAGCCATCAGTCGCGACCATGCCATCGCGAGCATCGATCCCGGCCGCGAGTTTGCCTGGGTAGCGATCACACATCTCCGCAAACCACTCCGGACGTTTTAAGGCGGCCGAACCGACCACCAAACGATGCAGCCCCAGATTCACCAGGTCTTCGATGGTCGCCTCATCGCGGACGCCGCCACCCATTTGGCAGTCAATACCGGTCGCCTCGACGATCCGTTTGACAGCCTCTCGATTCGCTTTCGGGTCGTCTCCCTTGGCGGCATCCAAATCAACGAGGTGAAGACGCTTCGCGCCGGCATCCATCCACTTCTTCGCGAAGGCGACCGGATCGTCCCCGAAAACGGTTTGTCGTTCGTAATCGCCCTGGCGCAGCCGCACGGGTTTGCCATGGCGTAGATCGATCGCAGGCCAAATTTGCACGTTCGGATTCTCTCGGTCGTTTTTGGGCAAGCCGCGGGCGAACGAGCCACTCTCATGGCGACGTCAGCCCACTCTCGTTTCGAGGAATGTAGCGGCCGTTGATGCCGACTTGCAGGGGAGTTTCGCCGCGATAAGCTTTTTGGTCTTCCGACACACCACGTACGCCCGGAGTCTCGCCCGTGTCACACAGCTACGAAAGCCTTGCCAAGATGATCGATCATTCGCTCTTGCACCCGACGATGAACGTCGGTGTGCTGGAGGAGGGGATTCAATTGGCGTTGGCCTACGACGTCGCGAGCGTTTGCATCATGCCGCACTACCTCAAGCGGTGTGCAGAACTGTTGGCGGGCAGCACCGTCAAGGCATCGACCACGATCGGGTTTCCCCATGGCGGTCACGTGACTTCGATCAAAGTGGCGGAAGCGGAGCAGGCGGCGAAGGATGGGTGTCAAGAGTTCGACATGGTCGTCAATATCTCGAAAGTTCTTTCGGGTGCCTGGGACGATGTCACGGCCGACATTCGTGCGGTAACCGAAGTGGTTCACGGTGTAGGCCAAAAGGTGAAGGTGATTTTCGAGAACTGCTACCTCGAAGAGTCTCACAAAATCAAACTCTGCGAGATCTGTAGCGACCTGAATTGCGACTGGGTCAAGACTTCGACGGGATACGGAACCGGCGGCGCGACGATTGAGGATCTCAAGCTGATGCGTCAGCATGCCGCCCCGCATGTCCAGGTCAAGGCTGCCGGTGGCGTCCGAGACGCCGAGAAGCTCGTGGAGGTGAAAGAACTTGGGATTACCCGTGTGGGTGCGAGTCGAACGAAAGAGATTCTCGACGAGGTGCGAGTCCGCGAGGGGCTACCGGTCATCGAGATCCAGGCTTCGGATTCGCCCAGCGGCTACTAAGACGCGCTGACACGCGGGTTCGCCGAGCCCGCTCGTGGAGCTCAGCGTATCGTTCCGCGGAGAGCAAGGATGGCTCGCTGAATCACGGAATCTTCGTTATCGAGCGTCAGCCGACCATCCTCTTGCGGCCGAGCGGCGATGTATTTCGATTGCTCGTTGTAGTGTGGTTCGACGCCGTTCTGACTGATCGCTTTGCCCGCCGGCGAATAGAATTTGGCGGTGGTCAAGCAGAGACCAAAAGGCGCCGATTGCATTCGGAAGATGCCTTGCACACTGCCTTTGCCGAAGGTTTTGGTTCCGACCAATACTCCACGTCGGCTATCAGAAATGGCACCGGCAAAGATCTCGCTGGCACTCGCGCTGTCGTTGTCGACGAGCACGGCGAGAGGAATGTCCCAAGTGTTGGCCCGGTGTGCGACGTAGTCAAAGTTCTCTCGCGAGTTGCGTCCGCGGGTGGTAACGATTCGACCCTGAGCGAGGAATCGATCGGCGACTTCGACAGCCGCCGACAACAGTCCGCCTGGGTTGCCGCGGACATCAAGGACGAGAGCCCGCATCCCTTGTCGATGAAGGTCCCAGAGGGCACGCTCCATCTCTCGAGTCGTTGTCTCCTGGAAGTTGGTCAGTCGTAGGTAGCCGATGCGCGCCGATTGATCGACCAAGTGCACGTTCTCGACGCAGGGAATATCAACGCGACGTCGTCGGATCGATAGGTCCCGAATTTCGGCATCGATCGACGCGACCGATATCGACACGAGGCTACCTTCGGGGCCACGCAACAGGTCCGCGGCGATCTCAGGGTCGTCGCTCGCCGTGTGGGTCGCTTCGACGCGCACGATTCTTTCGCCGGCTTTGATTCCGGCTTCATCCGCAGGGCCGCCTGGAATGACCGACAGGATTCTCAGCGCGTCCGACTGCGTTTCGAGTTCGACTCCCAGACCGACGAAGTTTCCCTTGATGTTGGAGAACATCTCGTCGAGTTGGTCTTTGGACAGCAGTCGGGTGTAGGGATCGAGCGTCGACACTGCGCCGCTGAGGTACTCTAGGATCACGGCCGTCGGTTGGAGCCCGATCTCACGATGGGCAGTGTTCGCGACGAATGCGACGTTCGCCCGCAATTCACTCGGCGTGGTCGCAGGGCGTTCAACGATGCGCTGGTGGATGGTTTGACGAAATCGCTCAATCGCCTCGATGTCAGCACCCGCCAACTGACGTTCCAAGAACTTTGGTTCCGTCAAAGCGATTTCCAGTGCGGCGGTACCGTGCAGCAGGATTCGCGGCCAATCCATCGATTCGACGTAGTGCGTCTCCAAGTTGCTAAGTATCTCGGAGTACAGATCGAGCGCCTGTGAACCGCTCATTCGACTCGACTCGGTGACAAAGCTTCGGTCGCCGTAGCGTCGTTCGACGTCTCCGTGAATACGACTGATGATCAACCGGCGATAGATCGACCGATTGTTTGGGAAGTCGCGCGAAGCGGTCTCATAGTGTCGAATCGCTTCTCCCCAGTTGCCTTCACTCTCCAGAGCTTCTCCGACGGAAAGGACTTGCATCACTTTCGCGTCAGGGTTCGCCGACTCGAGTTCCTGCCCGTAACACGATTTCGCATGGGGCGGGAAAGCTAGCGTGATGCAGAAGACGACCGCCAAGGTGGACGAAACGGCGTTGACGCCGCGTCCCGCGACTCGATCGCATAACGTTAGCGGCTTCGAAAAGACCCGTGCAGAAATTGGCATACCGTTGCTGTCCATCTCTGGGCGACTTCGTGGGAGGAACGATCGGAGGAACTCCAGATCGAGCGGCCGCGAAACACACCCAGAGTAAGCGGCCTCGCGAATATAGGACACAAAACAAGCCCGGTCAAAAAACCGTGCCAAGGGCATTTGGATCGATCGTTGCAAACGTCAAGCCTTCTGTCGCTTGGGTTCGATGGGAACGATCGGTCGGGTCACGCGGCTCATCGGAACACCGATTTGCCCTCACGTGCGATGCCTTTGGTTGCGCGTCCTTGGAGTCTTGTGCGCGAAAGAGGAAACGCATGAGTTGCGTTTCACCTGGCCTCGGGTGTCGCCGCGTGGGGCGACCCTCGAAGAATAGACAGTGTCCACTGACGAGGAAAGGCGATGCCGAAGCGCATCGCCTTTCTGACAACCCGATGGTGGTTGTGAAACTGGATTGGCGTCACTGACGCTTGGGCTAAAGCTGCCCGACTTGCCGTGGAACACCCATTCGAAGTTTATTCTCGGGGACCACAAACCCGGTGTCGCGTTTGATGTAGAGATCGGAAAGCGTGTCCTGTATGTCAGGCCGATCGTAGAGCTTGCTCAGCGCGACTTCGAGTTCGTCGATCGCTTCCTCTTCGCGATTCGCCATTGCCAAGATTCGCCCCTTGGTGGCACGAAACTCGTATTGCTCCGGCGCGCACTCGATCGCGTGTCCGGCCAGTTCGAGCG
>JBCBLJ010001072.1:0-2259 GCA_038520195.1 Planctomycetota bacterium | reverse complement strand
CAATTCCGCAAGTGCGTGGATCAACTCGGGGTCGCGGTTTTCGGCAATGGTCTGCCGAATCTGCGCGAGGCACATCTCGGCATTTTCCTGATAGCCTTCATGCAAGCCGTAGCGGCGCATCGTGCTCCAGGCCCGTTCGCTGACGCGCGGACCCTTGAAGGTCATCAACTGGAGTGGTGCCGCGAGAGGGTTTTCTCGTTCCCGCCTCAGCGAGAGGTAACGCGTGGATTGGCAGCCGACCGAAACCAGCATCGACGCAATGAGCCCCGTCGCCAGCGCAAGCCGGAACCCTGGTGTGGCGCGGGATCGCGTCCCCAGTGAGCGTCTCCCGGTTTTCGTGAGATGATCAGCGGTCGACATCCTGTCGCACCAACATCCTGTCATGTCAAAACGAGATCTATGCGCACCTTTGGCGCATTTCGTTGAGACATTAGGAACCTGTGTCGTGCCGTGTCAACCAAGAATTCGGGCGTACGAGTTTCACGCCGTAGCCCGACTGAAAAGCGAGTGACGCTAGGCCAGCAGGGCCTTGATCGGGTCGCCATTGCCGCCAATTTTGAAGGGCCGACCATTGGGGGCGATCTGTTCTTTTTCCAACGGAAGTCCGGCGGCGGCGGCGATCGTTTTGTTGAAGTCGCTGACCGAAACGTGGTCTTTGTCGACCGAAAAGCCGGTCTTGTCACTGGCACCATAAACCTGGCCACCACGGATTCCGGCCCCCGCCAAGAGCGAACAAAAGGCACCTGGGTGGTGATCGCGACCGGCGTTGGCATTGATTTTTGGCTTGCGACCGAACTCGGTCGTAAGCACGACGAGCGTATCCTTAAGCAAGCCCGTTCGGTTCAGGTCCTTCAGTAGGATGCCGAGCGCGTTGTCGAGATTACTCGCGTTGGTGTCCAGGCGGTTGTAGAGGTCCTGGTGCATGTCCCAACCACCGAACGTGACTTCGACGAACCTCGCACCACTTTCGACGAGACGCCGCGCGAGAAGACAGCCTTGGCCGATCTTGTTGTTGCCATAGGCATCACGGATCTCCTTGGTTTCGTCGTTAATGTTGAACACTTTTAGGTGTTCGCTGCCCATTAAGTTGGTCGCTTCATTGTAAAGCTGGTTGTAGGCCTCGACGCGGCGGTTGTCTCGGTGCCCAAGCTGGAACGTTGAGTCGAACTTGTTGGAGAGCGCAAGACGATGCTGGAACAGTCGAGGCTCCTCGTCGAGGTACTTCGGAAGTTTGATGTTCTTCACGCCGCCACTCGGACTCGGGATCGGCACGGGAGAAAGCGAGGGGGCGAGAAAGCCAGCTCCAGGGTGGCGATTTGCGGAGCCGACGATGTAGTTGCCCGGAAGCTCACGGTTTAGGCTTCCCATTTCGGACATCATCCAACCACCCATTGCCGGGTGCTGAATGCTGTTGAGCTTCTTGTAGCTCGTCCGCATCAGGTACTGCCCTTTCTCGTGGGCACCGGTTTCGGTGCTCAGCGATCGGACCACCGCAAGAGCGCCGGCGAGGTATGACAGCTTGGGAAAGCGGTCGCCAAAAACGAGACCGGGAACTCGCGTTTGGATCGGCTTGGTTTCTCCGGCCTCTTCCACACCCACCTTGGGATCGAAGGTATCGAGGTGTGTCATCGCTCCTTCCATGAAGAGATAGATGATGTGCTTCGCTTTGCCGGTCGGTACGGCAGCGGCATGGGCTTCACCGAGCGACGACATGGCACCGGAGCCGACTGCACCGGCGAACGAGACCCCGAGGCATTGACTGGCGACGCTCCGCATGAAGTCGCGACGGGTTTCGGGAGAGACTTCGGGATGTGACATTTTTGGACTCGGGGGTGAAAGCCGATCGGTGATTGGAAAGAGGCCGCGCGAGCTACTGAACGAACAGGAATTCGCGCGTGTTGAGTAGCGCCCAAATGATGTTGCCGTAGCCAACGTTGGCCGAAGACATGCGGCTGAGTTCTCGGGCGGCGAGTCCGCGATCCTGCGTGGAGGGTTTCCGGGCGAGTACCGCCATGAAGATCGCGTCAACGCGTTCTCGGGCCGAATCGATCGCCAAGACATCGTCGACGATCGCCGATCCCGGCTCCAGCATCACGTGAGTGATGGGGCCATTGAACATCGCAAGTATCTGCGGCACCGTCGCTTCGACCGTCGAACCGTCGATGGTTTCGCGGTCGCTCTGACCGAATTGACGCAGGAAATGCTCGGCGTTTTGGGGGCCGGGCAATTCGCTGGCGCGGCACAAAACGTTGCCCAGAT
>JBCBLJ010000343.1:0-8281 GCA_038520195.1 Planctomycetota bacterium | reverse complement strand
GTCTTGGTCGATTCCACATCAAACTTTGCGACCACCCCCGTCTCGTGATCCACCGTGCGTTCAAAAGCGGCGAAAATCGGCGTGGCAAAGGGCTCGTCGAGCGCGGAGTAAACCACGACGTCCGATTCCGAGCGCGGCACGCAACCCGCGAGGCCAATCACAAAAACGGAGCACACGATTGTGATGACCGCGGAGCGCAGCGGTCGTCGCTGAAGTCTCGTTCGATTAGAATGGTGCAATGAAGCGATCCTTGAAGGGCTTTCAATCAGACGGACACAAATGGCGGCTCGCCGAGCTCGCGCGACCTTGGCCGATTTTCGTTTTCCTGTTCAGTTTAGCAGCCGCGTCGCTGTCGAACGTCACGGCGATAAAAGTCGCCGCTGCCGAACCCTTTCAAATTGCGAAAGGTAAGCACATTGTGCTTCGCGCCGACACGGGATCGCAAGAGTCGCTTCGCGAACTTGTCCAGGCCTTTGATACCGCGGTGCCGCAATGGGCTGATTTCTGGGGTTTGTCGCCCAGCGTCCTTCGCAATTGGCGTGTTGACGCTTGCTTGATGACCGACGTCGATCGATTCCGCGAGTCGGGAGACTTGCCCCGAGACATCGAAGTCCCGTTCGGCTATGCACTTGGGAACGACGTCTGGGTTCGCAAGCAATCGAGCGATTACTACACCAGGCATCTGCTTCTGCACGAAGGCGTCCATGCCCTGGCGATCAATCTTTTCGGCGGTACCGGACCGTCGTGGTATGCCGAGGGAATCGCGGAGCTGCTGTCGGTGCACCAGGAAAAAGGGACCCGCGTGCTCATCAACCGTGTGCCCCGTACGCGCGAGGAAGTTCCGTTTTGGGGTCGATTCAAACTGATGGCGGGACGGCGCGGAGTCGGCGGCATCCCCACCATCGACCGCGTGCTGAGTTATCCGCTCGATCTGAAGAGTGATGTCGAATCGTATGGATGGAGTTGGGCGGCGGCGATGCTACTGACCGAGTATCCCGAGTACCGCTCTGGTTTCTTGGACGCCGCAAAAAACGGTGAGGATCGGACGATCGCTTTCACCAAATCGTTGCGAGACAGACTCCGCACCCAATGGCCGATCATCCAAGCTCGGTGGCGGTTGCTCACCGAGACTCTCGACTATGGTTTCGACTGGGAGCGCGAACGCACCGAACTCTCGATGAAAGACCCGCTTTGGGACGGGACCGAGATCGCATCGACGGTCACGGCGAATCAAGGCTGGCAATCACTTGGCGTGCGATTCGCGCCTGGGACACGACTGGTACTTCGCGCCGGCGGACGCTGCACGCTCGCAGATCAACCCAAGCCGTGGATCAGCGAGCCAGCGGGCATCACCATCGAATACGCCGACGGCCGCCCGCTCGGACAACTCTTGCTCGCCAAGTTGCCCAACGCGACAACCGAAACCAAGCAACTCCAACCGCTCCCCGTCGGGGCTGTCGAAGGCAATCTCGAAATCGAAATCAAACAGCACTGTTGGCTGGTCTTTCGGATCAATGACCACCTCGGGCGGCGAGGCGACAATCGTGGCGGATACTCCATCACGGTGAACAGGTCTCGAGCGGATTAAACAGACCGATCAAAGCAAAAATTCTTCTCTCGAATTCGCGTGACAAAGCCCTTGCAGATTCGTCCTACTTGAACGGCGGTCTCAAACCCAATCGATCGTTTTGACCGCTCTTTGAGATTGGCGGATCGATCCGCGTTGAACCCATTGCTATTGCTGGCGGCACGTCCTTTTTTTTCGATAGATTGAGGGTGTGCCCTGAATCCGGATCTTCTACCGTTTCGACGGACTCGTCTCGTACTCCTCTTGAACGGTTAGTCATGAAACGACGAAAACGTTCGTGCGCGCCTTCGCACCCGCGGTTCTTGCGTTTGGAATCCCTCGAGAACCGAAACCTGCTGATGGGCGACGTGTGCGAAACGTTGCCCGAGAACGGCGATTCCGGTAGTAGTTCCGCGATACCGACCGAAGTCGCTGAGGCGGCACGGTCTGCGATGGAAACCTCCGGCGAGATTTCGGCGGCAGATGCCGGAAGCACTCGTGATACCGCCGCCGACCTTGGCACCGTTGACGGAAACATCACCCGCAGCGGCACACTCTCGTGGCGCGACCGAGTCGATGTGATTCGATTCGATGTCGCCGAACGTTCCGATGTCGATGTGCGTTTGGACCGACTCACTCGCGATGCGGACATCTACGTGCTCGACGGCCAAGGCAACTTGCTGGGTTCCTCCACCAACGGCAGCCGGTTCAGCGAGTCTCTCTCGGGAACGCTCAACTCAGGTGAGTATTTCATCGCCGTCGCCGCGGTCTCGTTTTCCAACATTAGCTATCGCCTGAGTCTTGACGTTACTCCGGATCCCGATCGGCCTTTGCCGACGGAACCCTCCAGCCCTGCTACACCAGTGGTTCCGCCTGCACCGGGATCGACGGCACCGGGATCGACGGCACCGACGAGCCCCACCACTCCGCAGGTGCCCGCGACGCCCGTGTCCGGCCCCGCCGATGTTCAGCCACTCGCGGACGTGGCTTACTTTGGCAGCGGCACCGAATGGAACATCAACGCCGTCGAAGCGCCCGAAGCTTGGGCGGCCGGTTACACCGGACAAGGCGTCACGGTGGCGGTGATCGATACTGGCGTCGACTTGGACCACCCTGATCTGATCAACAACCTCTACGTCAACCCCGGCGAAATCCCCGGAAACGGGATCGACGACGATGGCAACGGCTACGTCGACGATGTCTCTGGATATGACTTCGTGTCCGGTGACGCACGTCCCGAGGACGGCAATGGCCATGGAACCCACGTGGCCGGTACCGTCGCCGCGGCCCGCGACGGGCGCGGGGCAACGGGCATCGCGCCGGACGCGAAAATCCTGCCGGTGCGTGTGCTCAACGATTCCGGAAGTGGCTCCGACTTCAGCGTCGCTTCGGGAATTCGATACGCCGCGGAAATCGGTGCCGACATCATCAACCTCAGCCTCGGCGGTGGCTACAGTTCTCGCATCCTATCCGCCATCGAGTATGCCACATCGCTTGGTTCATTCGTCGTCGCGGCGGCCGGAAACGAATCGGCGTCTCAACCAAGCTACCCCGCTCGACACAGCGCCAACTCGTCGAGCGTCCTTTCTGTGGGTGCCCATGACTCGCGTGGCAACATTGCCGGATTCAGCAACGACGTCGGCGCAAGCCGGGGCGTTCAGGTCGACGCGCCCGGCGTTGGCATCTACAGCACCTACCTCGATGGGCGGTACGCCTCTCTCAGCGGCACCAGCATGGCGAGTCCACACGTCGCGGGCCTGGCGGCGCTGACACTGTCGGCGAACCCCAGCCTCACATCCAGTGAACTGCGACAATTGCTGTCCAGCGGAACGGTCGGAGACTCCGGTGGCAGCGACGCCATTGGAAACGCGAGCGCGCTATACACCGTGGCCTACGCGGCCGCCGGACTCACCAGTGTGGGCGCAACTGCCGCCACCGTCCCCGTCGCCGGAGGAACCAGCAGCACGCGGGTGCGAGCCACGTTCGACCCCGCGACGACCGACTTCATCCGCACGACCTCAACAACGACCGCGAGCGAGAGCAGCCCGGCTCCGACTTCGCCTCAGACGTTTGACACGATCCGAAAACTGATCGTCGACCACACATTGGAATCAAGCTTGGTGGCGTCTTCCGCTCCGGAGGCTGTCGATGCCGTGTTGTCCCAAGACGGTGAAGAAGCGTCTGGCGAACCGTTTGTCGACTTCGACGCACTTGCATAACAGCGCGACTCGCACCGAAGGGTCGCCGATCTCACCCGATCGATCCGAACCCTCGCCAGGAGTGTGGTGCGACCGAGAACCATTCGGTTTCCACCGCCGAAGCAGTCGCCACCAACGACGCGGAAAAGTTCGCTAAGATGTGTGATGCATGCACGCTCCACGGATCACACCGGAACCATGAACGCAAACTCCCAAAAAACGAGCCTCGAGGCACTCGCACGACTTGAACAAGGCAACGAACGTTTTGTCAGCGATGACTTGACCCACGACCTGCAAGACGCAAAACGCCGCGCCGCGTTAAAAGACAGCCAACACCCGTGGGCGATTGTCCTGTCATGCGCCGACAGTCGGGTGATTCCAGAATTGGTATTCGACGCCGGAATCGGAGAACTCTTCGTGGTGCGCGTCGCCGGCAATATCGCCAACAACTCGTCGCTAGCCAGCATCGAATACGCCGTCACCAATTTGAACGTAAACCTCATCGTCGTCCTGGGCCACGAAGGCTGCGGCGCCGTCAATGCGGCCCTCAACGACCAGGACTTCGGCCACAACTTGAATCACCTTGTCGCGCATCTCAAAGGTGCCGTCCAGCCTCCATTTGCGACCGAGGATCCTCTCACCGAAGCGGTCGAGCGAAACGCGCGCAATATGGCCGAGCAACTCACCGCGCGTTCTCCGATTGTCGCCGGCTCCGACGACCTCAAGATTCTCCCGGCCATCTATCGCCTGGAGACCGGTAAAGTCGACTACCTCAACTGAGTCACCGGCACGTTTCCAGCGTGGGTGACTCCCCGGTATCCACGTCCCATCTCGCGGATCGCTAAGCAGGCGAATAGACTCTTGCCTGCCGCCAATGGCGATTGAGGCGAGTCACCGATTCCGTTTTCGGTGAGACGCGATCGGCGGCGGATCGCTTTCCGCTCGGGACCGTCATGCGTTGGCTTATCGTTCTCGCGACCTTCTTGCTTTCGGTCTTGTTGTACGTCGACCGAGTCTGCATCTCCGCCGCGAAAGAAGACGTCGCTCGCGACCTCTCGCTGAGCGAAATTCAGATGGGATGGGTCTTCAGTGCGTTTGCCCTTGGCTATGCGTTGATGCAAACACCGAGCGGATGGCTCGCCGATCGACTCGGCCCGCGCCGTGTCTTGGCCGCGATCGTCACCGTTTGGTCGATCTTTACAGGGCTGACATCCGCCGCCGGTAGCTATCTCTCGATGCTCGCCGTCCGGTTCCTCTTCGGGGCGGGCGAAGCCGGTGCGTTTCCAGGCATGTCTCGCGCCGTGTTCTCCTGGATACCGATGAAGGAACGCGGCCGAGTTCAAGCGATCAACTTTTCCGGCTCTCGTCTCGGTGCCGCCCTCACACTACCACTCATCTCTTGGATGATCCTGCAGTTTGGCTGGCGTGGGACCTTTCTCGTGTTGATGGGCATCGGATTCGTTTGGGCGCTCACTTGGTTTCTCTTTTTCCGGGATGAACCCGGGGATGCTGGTTGGCTGCCTCAATCGGAACGCGACTTCATTCTTGACGAGCGACAGCAGACAACCGTTGAAAATGCGGACTCGACCACCGCACCGGGCATTCGTGCCAGCAGTCTCGCGAGGTCAAGTACGATCTGGCTCATTTGCACCCAGTACTTCGCTTCCAATTTTGTCTTTTTCTTTGGGTTGACTTGGTTCTTCCCGCGACTCAAAGAACGTTATGACCTGACGGGAATGGAAGCCAGTCTGTTTGCCGCGGTCCCAATGCTGTGTGGCGCCTTGGGTTGCTGGTGTTCCGGTTGGTGGGTCGATCGACTCTATTCCTCGGGAAAGTGGATTCTTTCGCGCCGTCTTCCCGCGATGGTCGGATTCACGCTCGCCGCGATCGGCATTCTCGGCAGCGCCTACGCCAGCACTCCGCTTGCATCGTCGCTCTTGTTTAGTCTTTGCATTTTTGGCGCCGACATGACGCTTCCCCCATCGTGGACCACGTGTGTCGACATCGGAAAATCCAACGCGGGCGTTGTCTCGGGCACGATGAATATGGCGGGTAACGTCGGATCGTTCGTCACCAGCTTGGCATTTCCATACATGCTCGCCTGGAACAATGATTCGGCGCTGCCGTACTTTTACGTCGCCGCCGGGTTGAACCTGACCGCCGTGTTTGCGTGGCTCTTGATCAACCCCTCGAAACCCATCGAGGCGCGAGCGTGACGCCAACATCGAAACGTCGTGGCTTACTTGTCGGCGCCGGCTACTTCAGTGACTTTCACCTCGATGCTTGGGCTCGCCTCGAGGGGGCTGAAATCACTTGCATCTGTGACTTGGATGTCGCAAAGGCACAAGCGGCGGCGGAAGAGCATGGCGTTCCGGAAACCAGCACCGATCTCGCCGAAACGCTTCGGACCGGCGACTTCGATTTCGTGGACCTCGCCACGCCGCCGACCGGTCGCTTGGAGCAGATTGGGTTGATCGCCAAGCACGGGTTGCCGATCGTCTGTCAAAAACCACTTGCCAGCGATTTCGAGACCGTCCTCGAGATCGAACGCGTTGTTCGCGAGTCGCGAATCTCGTTCATGGTCCATGAGAACTTTCGTTTTCAACCATGGTATCGCGAGATCAAAGGGATCCTTGATCGTGGGGTGATCGGCCACAAGCTACACACCATCGAGATGCGAACCCGCATGGGAGACGGCTGGGGCGAAGACGCGTATCTCGCACGGCAGCCTTACTTTCGCACGATGCCCCGCCTGTTGATCCACGAGACCGGCGTCCACTTCGTCGATACGTTTCGCTACCTCGGCGGTGAAATCCAATGTTGCGAAGCCGACCTGCGACGACTCAATGACGGCATTGTCGGTGAAGACACCGGCTACGTGCGACTCGAGTTCAACAGTGGGGCTCGGGGGATTTGGAACGCCAACCGCTACAACGAATCGCTCTCCGAGAATCCTCGTTATACGTTCGGTGATCTCTTGGTCGAATGCGATGGCGGCAGTCTTTGGCTTGACCACGACGGTACGATCACCATCAAACCATTGGGACAACCGCCGTTTGAATTCGCCTACGAGAAAACTCAACGCGGCTTTGCCGGTGATTGCGTCCACACCTGCCTGCAACACTTCCTCGACACGCTCGATGGCAAAGTCGCCTGCGAAACCTCACTCGATCAATACCTCCACTCACTTCGAGTTGTTGAAGCCATTTATGAATCCGACCGGACCCGTCGACGAGTCTCACTCGGAGCATCTACCGAGCGGCGAATTGTCGACTTGAGTTTACCGGTGTCCAACCAGATGGCCGGCGTGGAAATCAGCTCCGCGAAGACCATCGAGCACGACGGCTGGAATGCAACCACCCTCAATCTCTATTCGCATGCCGGCACACACACCGACGCATCGAGCCATTTTTTACCGGAAGGCCAATCGCTCGATCAACTCGATCTTTCCGCATGGTGCGGCGCCGCAAAAGTCGTGAATCTCGCACCGATCGAACCTCGTCAGTTGATCACGGTCAAGGACATCACCTCCCGGATCGGCCGAGTCTCTCCGGGTGACCGCCTGCTGTTACGCACCGACTGGTACCATCGATTCGGGACTCCCGAATACCGTGACGCACTCCCACGTCTTTCCGTCGAACTTGCAAAGTGGCTCGGCGAACGCAACGTCGCATTGGTCGGGGTGGAGCCTCCTTCGGTCGCGGACGTCAATAACATCGAAGAAGTCACCGAAGTGCATCAGATACTTTTCCGGGGTGGCGTCCGAATCGTCGAAGGACTCGCTAACCTTGATCAGCTCAAGCAGTCGGTGGTCGACTTCGTTGCGTTGCCACTGCGCATCGTCGGCGGCGACGGCTGTCCCGTCCGCGCGATCGCAATGGAGGCTGGCTGGTGAAAACGCCACTGTTGGGCTGCATCGCGGATGACTTTACCGGCGCGACCGACTTGGCTTCGATGCTCGTCCGCGCCGGGCTCCGTGTGATCCAATGCTTTGGGTTACCGGACGACCTGGATTCCCTTCGCGACGCCGACGCGATCGTTGTTTCGCTAAAGTCTCGCTCGATCCCGCCAAACGAGGCCGTCTCGCTCTCATTGAAAGCCCTCAACGTCTTGCGCGAACTTCGCGTCCAACGTTACTTCTTCAAGTACTGCTCGACGTTCGATTCCACCGAGCAAGGCAACATCGGCCCCGTCGCTGACGTGCTCGCGGCCGAACTCGACAACGCGACGACACTGTTCTGCCCGTCTTTTCCCGAAAACGGACGCACCGTCTACTGCGGACACTTGTTTGTCCACGGTATTCCGTTGCATGAAAGCGGTATGCGCAATCATCCGATCAACCCGATGACCGACAGCAATCTCGTTCGTGTGCTGCAGACGCAGTCCGATCGAAAGGTTTCGGTTTGGAAGCTGAACGATCCGCCACCAACCTCGACGTCGCAACATGTGATCGCCGACGCCATTAGCGAAGAAGATATGGCCCGGGTCGCCCGGCGACCCGGGCCATATCTTCTTC
>JBCBLJ010000976.1:0-2778 GCA_038520195.1 Planctomycetota bacterium | reverse complement strand
TGGTGTATCGAGGGTCAATGGAAGCTACTACTCACCTATGATGGCGAAGTGAACCGCTATCAATCGACACATCCGCGCACCGAAAAACGGCCACAGCTGTTCGACTTGATGGCGGACCCTTGGGAAAAGAAAAACGTGGCCAAAGATCATCCCGAGATCGTGCGGCGGTTGTCGGGGGAAATCAATGCTTGGTACCCCGTGAAAGAGCGGAAAGCACTCTTGCAATGGTGAGGAGACAGATGTCGCGTTTGTTCTCTGCCGTCCTGTGCTGTTCATTCGTTTCCGTGGCCATGGCAGGGCAATACAACACCACGGTCAACATCGGTGATGAAGCGCCGTCATGGAAGGACCTTCCGGGCACGGACGACGAGCTTCACTCTTCGGGAGGCTTGGTCGATCGCCAAGCAACCGTCGTCGTGTTCACGTGCAATTCATGTCCCTATGCCGTCGACGTCGAAGACCGATTGATCAAGCTGCATGAGACTTTCGCGTCGCGTGGCGTTGCGATCGTTGCGATCAATGTCAACAGAATTGAAGAAGACCTGCTTCCGGCGATGAAGGAGAAGGCCAAAGAAAAGCGATTCCCGTTCGTCTATCTCTTCGATGAGACTCAGGAGATCGCCAAGGCGTTCGGGGCGAAGTACACTCCGGAATTCTTCGTGCTCGACGGCAATTGCAAAATCGCTTACATGGGATCACTCGACGACAGTCCTGAGGGCCGCGAGGTGTCCAAGACCTACGTGGCGGATGCATTGGATGCCGTCCTATCCGGCTCGGAAGTTGAAACGACCGAAACAGTCCCGATCGGCTGTCGTATTCGATTCGAGCGGACACGAAGGACGCGGAAAAAGAAGTGAGTGACCGGCCACCGCGTCTTGGAGTCCTGGCGGTAAGTGCCGGCATTGTGTCGGCACTCCTGTCCGCGTTGGCGACGGGCTTTCTGCTACTGATCAACGGAGCGCTTGTACTCGTGCTGTTGGGATCCGCCGCCTCGATCACGCCCCCGTGGCTGTCTCGGGATGGGGTGCTGCAATTCTTGCTCTTCTTGATTCCTCTGGTCCTGGTCGTTGTGGAGTGGATGATCTGGGACTTTGTGAGCGGCTTCTTCGGTCGTCATGGAAGCGATTGATGGAACTGTACCTGATCAGGCACGCGGAAAGCGAAAACAACGCCCGACCAAGCTACGAGCGTGTGGAGGATCCGCCGATCACGGCCGTGGGGCGATTGCAAGCGGAGCAATTGGCGTCGTGGTTGTCGACATTGCGAGCCGATGCCCTGATTACCAGTCCATTTCTTCGCACGCTGGAGACCGTTCGACCGGTGTTAGCCAAAAGCGACCATTCGCTCCGTGTTTGGCACAACGTGTTTGAGCGTGGCGGTTGCTACCGGGGATGGAAGGCGTCAAACTTTCAGGGCGCGATGGGGTTAGGTCGCGGCGACGTCTTAAGGATGCTCGGTCCGCATGCCGAACAAACAGAATTGGATCCAACCATCGACGAGTCTGGCTGGTGGGGCGGCAAGCCAAGGGAGACGGATGACGAGGCGGTTCGGCGGGCGAAAGAGGTTTGTGAGCGACTGTGCGGCACATTCCAAGATCAGCAGCGCGTGTTGCTGTTAATCCACGCGGATCTCAAGCGACTTCTGTTGAGCGAAATGCTTTGTGACTCAATCGACGTGATGAGTCTCGGCCCGATACGCAACGTCGGGATCACCAAGGTCAATCGCCTCGGGGACCGCTGGCAGCTCGACTATTTCAATTCCGTCACACATTTGCCTGCAAAGTTGATCACCGGCAACGAACACTGAGAGCGATGCCCAGCATTTCTTGAAGGGTGCCACGCAATCGTACACGAATTGGTGTCACCTACCCGAATTGGCGTGGTGTCACCTACCCGAATTGGTGTCACCCACCGAATTGGTGTAACCGGTGTCACCCACCGAATTGGTGTCACCCACCATATAGATAGGACGGTTCCGAGCACGGGTGCGGTAGGTTCCGAGCACCAATTCACCAATCGCCAATCACCAATTGGTGTCACCCATTATCTGCACCAATTGGTGTCACCCATTATCTGGACAGATGTCGACGCTGGACCGGGTGAGTGTTGCGTCTAATTGGTGTCACCCACCATTTGGATGGGACGGTTCCGAGGAATTGGTGCGTCGAATTGGTGTCACCCACCATTTGGATGGGACGGTTCCGAGCACCTATCCTTAATTGGTGTCACCCATCATCTGGACAGGGCGTCGACGCTTCCGGGCACGCTTGAGCGCTGGTTCTATTCCAATTCTTCGACGTCGACGCTGACTTTGAGGGTGTTGCTGCCGCCTCCCAGAACCACGCCGCGCATGGGACTGACGTCTTCATAATCGCGGCCGAGACAAATCGGGATGTGGTCGGTTCCGGCGAGGCATCCGTTGGTCGGATCGAAGCCGAGCCAACCGATCGGCTCTCCGACATACACATCCACCCATGCGTGCGACTCGTCCGCTCCCACTAGGCGATCGCGACCCTTCGGCGGAACGGTGCGCAGGTAACCGCTGACGTAGCGTGCCGGGATGCCGAGTGACCGGAGACAAGCGATCTGAACGTGCGCAAAGTCCTGACACACGCCCGCCTTCAATTCCAAGGCTCGCTCAGTCGTCGTCTCCACATTCGTCGCTGAAGCGTCATACTTGAATTCTTGTTGAATCCGCCGCGTCAGATCGTCGACCGCCTCCACGATGCCGCGGCCCGACACAAAGGAAGGCCGGGCGAAGTCTCCGAACGGTCCCACC
>JBCBLJ010000870.1:0-3404 GCA_038520195.1 Planctomycetota bacterium | reverse complement strand
GTAGGGGTGATTATGGACTTCGTTGGCAACGTCGTCCGAGTAAGTGGCAGGAGCGTTGACGCGAACATCGGCAAGATTAGTGAATTCGTGATTCCCACGCTCGTCCTTGCGGACCGTCACCAGGCCGTTCAGATCGACCGGCCGCCCCCGAACCGACCCATGACCATGCGTTGCCTCGCGACCGGAGAATGGAACGCGAGCGAGTAAATCGTGCTCGACATCGATGTTGTTGATTCGGGTAACGTCGGGACGAAGACGGTTGCCAGCACCCGGGAAACGAAGGAAGGCTTCCCGAGAATCCCTTAGCGGCGAGCGGTTCTCTTGATACGGGTACGGTGCCGCGTAGTTGTAGACCGAACCGCCGTACCTAACGTTAAGCAAATTACCGTATCGGGTACTTAGGACCTCATCGATATCCAGTGCACCAGGGAGCGTGGTCTGATTCGTCGGTTCTGGACCAAGAAATCCACTCGACGGACCTGGATCAAACGCAAATAGGTGCGAAAAATCAGTTTCCGCTGGACCAATCCCGCCTCCGTGATTGCCGGTGACATGAGCAGCGGAGACGTCGTTATATTGCGTTGCCAGACCATATCGAATCGCACCAATGTTGAATCGACGGCGGCGAAGTTGACTGTAGTTACCAGCGACATTCACGTTGACTCGCCCATCGAGATCCTCGATCAGCGGCGCGACCATCGGCTT
This sequence comes from Planctomycetota bacterium, assembly GCA_038520195.1. Classification (GTDB taxonomy): domain Bacteria; phylum Planctomycetota; class Planctomycetia; order Pirellulales; family Pirellulaceae; genus Stieleria. Next base: position 2,699 of record JBCBLJ010000870.1, on the reverse strand, counting down.
GAGAAGGATACCTTCCGGCGAAATGATCGTCGGAAGATTCAAGTCGACCCAGACACTGTCTGGAAGGCCATCTCCGTCGTTGTCGATGTCCCATGGCCCGTTGACCAACCAAATCGCGAGTGCCTCCACTCGGTTTGCGACATCGGTGATCGATCCAGAAGTGTCGAACGGCTGACTCAGAATCGGTACCAAGCTCGATCCGGTGAAAAACGGTGTCCCATCAAACGGGTCGCCGTCGCCGTTCATATCCCCAAAGGGCGCGTGTCCAAAGTTAAGTGGACGTAGCGTAGCGCGACGAATTCGCTCGATCAGAATCCGCAAAAGGTCCAAATCACCCGCAGTCGGATTCGCCTTGATATGCGCAAATGTACGTAGGACTCCGGACGACGGGTCGATCGGCGCGTTCATCAAATAATTGATGATCGCGGGACGGTGAAACGATGGGATGATGTGCTGTCCAAGTTGACGATTTAGTTCACCGGCATTTGGGAACCCGGAATAAATTTGCGGAGGTCCAGTTACCGCCCAAGCCCGCCGGTGATCGGAAGGCTGCCAAGCCAAGTGAATGTTTTCCCAATCCGGGGCATCCCAAGGTTCGTCGGGGGTCGGGAACTCACTCCCACCCAGGTACTGCGTGCCGGTCAAACGAGTATTGAGTGTGAACTCAATGTTGGCATCATCATCGACTACTTCGAGGAACGGCGACGGACTATTGACCTGCGCTTGAGGCACCCGATTGACCCCCGAAACGCCGCTCGGATTTAGACCAACGCCATTAAACACCATCCCATTGAGTATGAATCGGAATCCAATACCGTCGGTGTCGTAGAGCAATCGATCGGGAGAGTTTTCGGCGATCAAGTACAGCTTTTCAGGTAGTCCGTCGATCTCGATGATCTCCTCCCCTATCTCCGAGAGATCGATCACGAAGTTGGCAGCGAGGTTGAGTTCAACGTCGTTGTTGGCATTCTCGTCGCCAAACGATCGCACTACATGAAATGCGACTCCCCTCAGGGGCCCTTCTAAGAATGAAAGAATCCTTCCTGAGTAAGCATCGTCCAGGTAGTCGTCGGGAAGATCCGTCGCGACCGCTCCGGGAGTCGCCTCGACGTGCCAGCGTGCAAGACTCGTTGGAAACTTGAACAGCGTCGTCTGAGGGATTCCCGCGTTGGTCGGCAATAACAGTTGCCCTCCCGGGATGATCGGAACAGGACCAGCAGAAGTCGCAGTCACGGTCCCGACGCGAAGACGTACGCCATCGTTCCCATAGAAATCCTCGAGCAGACTTGACCCGAAAGCAGCGCTTCGCGAATCGCCCGTTCCCGCAATGATTTGTGTGATCGCCTCTTCAAGAGGAGCATCAGGAATCACCTCCGTCCGACGTCGCTCTTCGGCCGACGATGAAGATATCACCATCTGCGAACTAAAGACGACAAAGCTGATCACAAGGACCGTGAACAGGGAGAGCATCCCTAGGACAATGATTAGAACGATCCCTCGCGGAGCCGTCTTTGATCTGTGTCGCTTCATTCGATCGTACGTATTCATGTCGGTTCACCCCCGCGGATCACGCGTTGCGTGAATCACAGTGATAGAGAAAAGGACTCTGGGTCGACCAAAGTGCTGGCATCGTGCTGATGGAGGAAACGCAATTCGTGCGTTGCCACGGACGTTCGCCTCACGACGAACGCCTCTTTTTCAAAGTTGGACCTGGAACTGCCGAACACTCACCACATCGGGCATGATTACGACAAACGTTCCGTAGTCCTGGTGTTCGTAAAGCGGGGACAAAGGCAATGTTCCCACGTTTGCTCCAGGGCCCACTCCACGGGCTGGCATATCATCAAAGTTAAAGCTCGGCGGGCTCCCCCAAGCCGGTTGCGGCTGAAGACCGTCTGCCGTAGGCACATCTCGGGCAAGACCGTAGTAGGGTGGGGCGTAGATCAGTGGCGCCGTTTGCACGACCGTCTGGATAGGATGAAATGTCCAGTCGGGTCCACGGACTGAGAGCGTCGTCTGGTAGTATCCGTTTGTCGCATCTTGTTGTGGCTCTTGCACGACATCCGCTATGCGGTACCAGCCAAAATGGAGCGTGCCGGGGAGCACTGTGGGAGGTAAGGCCGGAGAGATCACAACCTGTGCACCCGCAGAATAATCCACGACATCGGGGACGCGCTGGTAGTCACGTCGCATCAGCAGCACCCAATCGCCATCACCGACATCCGGTTTGACGAACGCGTTGGTGCGGAACGTAAACTCTCCCGCGCCGCCACCTTCAAACGGTCTGTCCGCAAAAGTGACATACCCCAACTGCTCGCCCGGAAACAGTCGCTCCGAGTCAGCAGGTGGGGGTTGGTTCTCAATGCCAGGATCGGCCACGGTATGAGGTGTCAATTGGTGGGCAAGCAGCGTCCCACCGTTTGGGACCGTGACGATTTGCCGGTCCTCCATCGTCACGACCGCCGCATTGAACAAGTTGCTTCCTTGTTGCACACGCGACATCATCACGATTGAGCTGAAGTTTGAACTAACGGTATTTCGTGCAAGCGAGTTCAAGCCGTTGCCTGATCGTTGGACGAAAATACCTGGCGGCCGCGAACTGTCATCGGGATGCACGATTGAGAGCCCGTCCGCACGAAGGGTCGACCCTCGAGCAGTCAAGGAAGAGAGGAACCCGCTTGATCCATCGAATGACAATG
>JBCBLJ010000974.1:0-2794 GCA_038520195.1 Planctomycetota bacterium | reverse complement strand
GTACTGGCCGATACAACGCAGCAACTTCACTTCGCGGTCACGATGCGCCGCGGCACGTAAGTGATCTTCTTGCAGATCGTGAATGGCGGCGGCAACGTCGTGAAAGTCGGCGCGCAGCGAGAGGTCGCACACGCCTTCGGTCATTTGACAAGCATCGCGAAGTAGCCTCTGCGCGTTCTGGAGATCGCAGATGCGCGACGCCAGCCTCGCCTTGGCAAGCAACACCCGAACCTGATAGCTTTCGCGACATTGCTGTACTTGCTCGCAATCGCAAGCGTCGTCACCGATGAAGGGCAATCCGCTCAGGCAGCACGAATCGCAGTCCAGCGCTTCGCAGTTGGAGCATCGTCCATCATTACACGATGGGCCGATCGTTTCGCAGGGCGGGTCCGCGCACGACGCATACCCGAGAAAACGATCGGCATCTGCCACTCGGTCTTCGGACATCGCGATACTCGCCGAGAGGAGCCACGTGTTGCCCACCGACGCACCCGCACGGCAAAGTTCAACGCGGGCATCGCAGAGCCATTCCTTGGCCTGCTCCAAGTCATCATCGGCGACGGCACAAGCTGCCAAGTTGTACGCCAACGTGCCCGACTCGTAGGGATCGTCGATCGCCCAAGCCCGCAACAGAGAGTCGATGTAATTCGCCCGTGCCTGCTTCAGGTTGCCCTCTCGAAAGGCATCACTGGCGGCGCTGGCTGAGCGATGCAACGCGGAATCTTTCTCGACGACTTGTTTCTGTGGTGCGGCGCAGCCGCAAAGCCAGGTCAACCCGATGATTGTGAGAACAGCTATCGAGGAGCATGGCCGTTGCTCGGTCACCGAGTTCGGCGAGCACCACGACGACGGTTGTTGTCCCCTCCGAGGTCGGCCTGGTAACGGCCACGCCGTCCGGGAGCGACGGCGAACCGATTTCATTCCGCCATCGATCATCGAACGCCTCCTGGCCGAATCGACGAAGGCGGAACCTGATTCGTCGGGGCGCGCTGACCCCGCGAGCGACGCAACAACCAATGGTTTTGAATGTCGCCGACAAGTTCCTGCGCGTCGGTCGCTGTTTCGTTGATCCGGCGAGTCGTGCCAGGGAGTTCCTCGGCCTCGCGGCGAACGATGCTGACAACCTGTCGGGTCTCACTGGTCAGCTGTTGAATCAACACGGCGGTCTCGCGGAGCGTTTCTAAGGTGCGGGCGATCTGCTCGCTTGATTTTTGCGTTTCCGATTGCACGGTGCCTGCCGTTTGGCCGACATTTTCCGCGGCCCCTTTCGCCGCGGTTGCGGACTGACGCAATTGGACAACCGCTTCCCGAATCTCGTCATCGACCAGTCGGTCGATCCGATTGGAGAGCTGGCGAAACTGTTCTTCCACGCGCTCGGTGGAAAGCCGAATCTGTTTGAGCGTTGCGATCAGTTCCGGGCGTGTCTCGTCGGACAATTTCTCCACCGCGTCGAAGGCTCGGCCGGTTCGTTCCGCCGCGGGATCAAACCGCTCGGCCAGCGAATCGGTCAACTTGATCGCGGCACGATCGATCGAACCACTGGTCGCCTCCAACTCACCGGCCATCTTTTCGATCGGATCATCGGCGCTACGTATCGTTCCCAGTGAACTGCCGTCGGGCATCGGACTCTCGAGCGATTTCCGGCCACGCCCTCGCGAGATCATGAGCACCGGGACACCGATGCCGAAACGTCGATTGAGACGTACCTCTGACATGGGTGTGAGCTGGTCGGCATATTCCGTTTCGACTTGGATCTCAACGGAAACATCCTCCGACTCCGGAATGTACCGGAGCGAAGAGACCTGACCGATCGTCTGCCCCAGAAGCATCACCTCGGTACCGTTTCGCAACTGGCTGGCCTGGTCTTCCGACGCGGTCAAGAAATAGGTCTTGCGCGCAATGAACAGACGACTCAGGAAGAGGATGGCCACGACCGTCGTGAGGATGAAAACGGCAAGCAGGAAAGTGCCAACCAACTGGTTGGTGTACCTCAACCGGTAGGGTTCATTCATCACGAAGCCCCGTTGAACAAGCGATCTGATTAGCTTGCAAGTTCCACGAAACGGTCATCGACTCACGGATCCGCTCCGGTACGTCGGGCGATTCGCCAAACCAGATCGCCGCGGCACCACGAGAAACCGCCATCGTGATCGCACGGGCGACACGGGCGATCGCGTCGACGCTCAGGTACCGTAAAGGGTGTTCCAGGAGGAGCAGCTGAGGATCTCCGCAGAACGCACGCACGAACTGAAGTTGCTGCAGAATGGCGGGGTCGACAAACGATGGTCGCTTTCGCATCTCGCGAACCAAATCACTGGAGGAATCACCGCCAATTGTGTCGGCGCACAATTGAACTCGTCGATCGATCTCCTCTGCATCGCGACGTTGATGGGAAAGTGAGAGGCGAATGTTTTCGCCGAGGGTGAGACTTTCTATCCATGCGGTCTCGGCAAACACGCGGCCGATGGAGGAACGCGCGCGAAACTGCCTCGGAAAGTCACGTCCGAGCATGGAGTGGCCGCCGAAAAGAACCTTCCCGCTAACGAGCTTTTTGAGTCCAACGAGGGCCGAGCACACTTCGCGTGGATCCTGGTGCTCATCGACATCGACGTGAATGAATTCGCTGCGTTCCACCACAGCGGAGAATGCACGCATTCCGATTCCGGTGGACTTCTCCGAGAAGAAGCTGACGTCCTCAAGACGCAGCACTTCGGTATCCATTCTTTCGAGCGTTTGCGAGTCGGACTGTCGCATTGCGTGTCACCCCAACTGAAACACGAGGAATTTTTCGTAG
>JBCBLJ010000083.1:0-16384 GCA_038520195.1 Planctomycetota bacterium | reverse complement strand
GACCGCACCATCGAAGTGAGCGTGACCAACGCCGCAGAAAAGAAAGCCATCATGCAGCGGATCGTCCCCAACGTCCGCACGCTGGAGCACCTTCTCGAGCAAAACCGCACCGACTACTTCGTGGCCATCAACAAACGCCTGCCCATGCGTCAGCGACGTGCCGCGTGGAAAAACCTTGTCGTCCGACGCAACAAAGCCGTTCGCTTGGTCGAGGAAATGAACCTGCGGACCGGCAAGCTTCAGCCGATGTTCGACAAACTTCGTAAAGCGTCGAAGCGAATGAATGAGATTCGCCAACAACTCCGCGACGGTGCACCGACCGACCTTCCGGGAATGCCCACCAACAAGGAACTTCGCAGCGAGCTGAGCTACCTGATGCGAATGACCTATGAATCGCCCAAGACGCTCGATCGTCGCGTGAACTCTTGCGAAGCCTATCGTGAAGACTACGAAGCGGCAAAACGTGTCCTTTCCGCCGGTAACCTTCGACTCGTCGTTTCGATCGCCAAGAAGTATCGCAACCGCGGACTGTCCTTCCTGGACCTGATCCAAGAAGGCAACACCGGTTTGATGCGTGCCGTTGACAAGTTCGAATACGCCCGCGGATACAAGTTCAGCACGTACGCGACGTGGTGGATTCGCCAAGCCATCACTCGTGCGATCGCCGACCAGAGCCGCACGATTCGTGTGCCGGTCCACATGATCGACACCATGAACAAGATTCGTCAAATCACCCGTGACCTCGTTCAAGAAAATGGACGCGAACCCACGGCCGAGGAAGTCTGTGCCCGCAGCGGACTGTCGCTGGAAGACACACGCGTGATTCTGAAGATGAGTCGACAACCGCTCTCACTCGATCAACCCGTCGGCGATCAGGAAGACAGCGTCTTCGGTGAGTTCTTGCAAGATCATCGCGACGACGATCCGCTTTTGGAAACCAACCGCCAAGCACTCAAGGCTCAAATCGATCTTGCGATGGAAACGCTGAACTATCGCGAGCGAGAGATCCTTCGCCTGCGATACGGCCTCGCAGACGGTTACACGTACACCCTTGAAGAGGTCGGACGAATCTTCCAAGTCACTCGTGAGCGAGTGCGTCAGATCGAAAGCAAGGCCGTCCGCAAGTTGCAGCAACCCTACCGAGCCAAGTCGCTGGTCAGCTTTCTTGATGGAGCCGACATCGCAGTCTTGGAAGGCAGCGACGCCGTCTAGCGAGCACCCAACATGCACCAAGTCGGTTCTTCGGCGACGCGAATGGCGTCGCCGATTTTTTTTGCCACTGGTCAAGGACGATGCGTCCCGCAGCGACTCCGCTCGCATCTTGCTCGATTCGGGAGTCTCCTGCACTATCGAGTACGAGTACCACTTCGTTGAGTACGAGCAAAAGCCGTGTCTTACTACGCTCGAGCGTACCGGATCACCTCGCGTGCGGCGGTATGGAGTAGCAATACTTCACCTTGGGGAGTTAGCGCGACATCGACACCGCCCGCCGCACAAGCAAGTTGCCGATCTTCGTTTTCTGTCGTGGCGAGAGTCTCGAAATTCTCGGGCCCCGCGACTTCGGCAACCAGCGAACCGTGCTTTGTGAACTCCTTGACGCGGAGCTGCCCCGCCTCCACGGTGATCAGTTCATTCACGCCGACTTCGGTGATCGCCATTGGATTGCAGCAACCCTGAAAACCATCCGGTGTGCGAGCCCGTCGACCCCACGTGGAGAGCGCCGTTCCATCGATGGACAGCATCTTGACCTGATGCCGTTGAGGGTCCGCAACCAGAAGACTCCCCTCGGCACCGCGGCTGATTCGGCTCGACTCTCGAAGTGGCTCCCCAAAACGTTGCCAACCATCATCGGTCCAACGCAACAGTCGGCCCGAGGCAAGATCGGTGACAACGAGTCGGTCCCCATCGACCACGATGTCACCAATCAAGCCCCCAGTGATACGAGGAAGCCGTCGGACAAGTTCTCCCGAGTGCGAGAATTGTTGAACCTGATTTCGAATCGCGATGAACAGGGACTCGGAGTTTGACGCCAGCGCTCGCCCCGGCCGCGGGAGTTCGATCGAACCAAGGTGATGCCCGTCGAACGTGCGTTGTTCCGCGCGATCACCGATGAGGAGCCAAATCGAGGCGTCCACGCCGCTGGCGATTCGACGGGCGCTAGCGTCACCAAGTGAAAACCGACCGACTTCGCGTAGCGATCGCCGCGTTGCTTCCTCGGCGACCGACTGCGTCGAGACTGCTGCGCTCGCCCCGATGGCGGCCGCACCAAGAAAGCGTCGACGGTCGGCTTGGGTATTGGGATCGCGTTTCATTCTTCGGCTCCACTGAGGTTCGAGCTTTCTTCAACCGACGGACTCGGCATGCGAAGGCAAATCAATTCGGTTTGACTACGGAGGAACAGTTTGTCGCCAACGATCGCGGGATGAGACATGCTTTCGGCTTTATCTCTTGACATCGGACGCATCGCTGAGAGCAGCTTGAAATCGTTGGCTGTGGTTTCGAGCAACATGAGGTCACAATCATTGCTCCAGATCAGAAGACGATCGTTGCCGGTGATCAAGCAACTATGGTCATAAAATCGCTCGTCGGCTTCGCTCCAAGAGGTCTTCAATCCGTTGCCGTCGAGGCAAAACAGCTCACCGTATGCCGTGCAAAAAAGGCGTTCCTTCGCCCCGCCGTTTGCGACAACGGGTGTGCACGTGTCGGGCGCACAGTCGAGGTTTTCCCATTTTGGTTTGGGCACGATCTTTCCGCTTTCATCGAACACGTAATACCGCGTCCCGTTGTTTTCGGTTGCCAGCACGACACCGTCTCTCCAAAGCACGGGAGTCGCGACATTGAAATCACTGGCGTCGGGCGGAACCATCTCCCAAAGTCTTTGCCCGGTCCGCACATCCCAGCCGCCTAAACCTGCCGAGTCATAGCCGATGATTTGTCGCTTGCCGCCGAAGTCGCCGACGATAAACGGGGCGTAGGCCGCGGCATTGCCGGGAGTCGACCAGAGCGTTTCTCCACTCGTAACGGAAAGTGCGACGAGCGAAGACTTGGGCCCACCCGGCGCGACAATCACCTGGTCCTCGACGACGAGTGGTGGAACGCAATAGCCCCACGTCGGAAGCTCGCCGTCAAAGTCCTGCCGCAAGTGCTTGGTCCAAACCGTTTTGCCCGTGGATGAGTCGACGCAGAGCAGCTTTCCAAACGCACTTTGCAACAGGACGCGTTGGCCGACGATAACGGGCGTCGCGCGCGGCGCGTTGGTGTAATCCATCTTGTCCGGGGCATCGACCGTCACCTGCCATGTAAGCGTTCCGTCGTCGGCATCAAAGGCTCGAAAGATATCTTGTTTGAAGTCTGCGGTTTTGTCGGCGACGAAGACCTGCCCCTTCGTGGCCGATAGGCCGGCCATAGCTGGTCCGGTTAGTTCCGCCCGCCAAACGACCTCCGTTGCTTGGTCCAGAGACTTTGGGAGTCCGGCGTACTTACCATCTCGCCGCGGGCCGCGCCAGTCCGTCCAGTCTTCGGCGATCGGCCTCAAACCATCCTTCGATTCTAAAGCGCGGTTCACTTCGCCGTTCTTGCCGGACGCGATGAAGGCTTCGACCAGCCGTTCACGTTCCTGGACCGGTAAGGACTCGGAAACAAACACCTGGACGTGAGGAGACTCCCCGGTCCGCGCGATGACTTTGGTGGCGCCTTTCGGAAGTTTTCCGCATCCTTCGAGCATCGGCGGCAAGTGGTCGGAAACCACTACGGCTTGCGCGAGCCCATCGTCGAAGGCATACACGGCTTCTTCGATGCTACCGTGCGGCTTGAGGACGCCATCGACGGCGCTCTTTTCGAGTAGCGTCGACACCGCCGAAGAACACTCAACGTGTTCTTCAGAACCGATCGCGATGAGCTTGCCCTCTAAATCTTGCAGTTGCTCGATACCCGAAGACTTAGCGACTAAGACAACGCCCTGAATCGTTGTCTTTCCGTAACGGTCGGTTAATTCGCAGACGGCCGTCAGTTTTTGACCGGTTGCCTTGGCATCGGCTAACACGACCGAACGCTTGCCGATCACCACCTCAATGTCGTCCCAGCCGCGTCGCTGGGCGAGCTGCAAGCTTTCTTCGTAAGCGAGCTCGAGCTGACAAGCAGCCCGATCAGCGACGAACTCCACCAACGGTTCATAGCGACGCTGTCCGACGCCCGGGACACAGGCGCAGGACAACGGCAACGAAAGCGAATCCATCACCAAGACCTTGTAACGCCGAGCCGGATCGTCGGCGCGAGTCTCGGCCGCGGCGGCGATGATCAAGCAGCCGACAAGCCACGCGGCGAATCGTGGCTTGGTCATTGAATCCGCTCCAGCACACGTATCGATCGAGCACGTACGTCCATCACGTAGATGCGATCACCGGCGGGACCGACTTCAACGGGGATGTAACAACTGAGAGAGGCGACTCGACTGCCACGATCAAACTTGGTCGTGTCCACGTAGCCGATCAGCTGTTTAAAGTTGCCGTCAAGGTCGAACGACTTGACACGTCCGATCCCCGATTCCGCCGTCACGATGGTGCGTCCCGAGATGTCAAAGTTGACGGGATTGCAACAAGCCGCAAACCCTTCGATGCCGGTTCGATCTCGTTTGCCGAACTGTCCAGTCAACTCTCCATCGAATGAAAATTGGTTCACCCGGTGGCGTGAATTCTCGGCGACGTATAGCGTCTCGCCATGCACTGCCATGTCGATGTGCGAACAACAACCGAACTGCCGATCGACAATCACTGTCGGCTCCTTGAGATCGCGCGTCAGCCGAACGATCTCTTCGGTCGCACGCAGACTGCGCCCCGTACCGATCGCGACAAACAGATACTCGTCAGTGACGGCCAATCCGCTGACGTGCGTGTCATCGTTCGTGTTGGGGATTACATCGACGATCTTTGCCTTGTCGGTGACCACACCGTCGGCATCGATGCGGACGATCCGATACTCACCACCGATGTAGATCGACCCATCCTCGGTGCCGACCAGTTGAAGTGGAATGACCTTTGGGATGTCGATTTTTCGGCGAAGATTTCCGTTGCCGTCCAGCACACGGATCTCGCGGTGCTCATCCCAGTAGTCCCAGAAGTCGGGGGCATTGGCCGAAGGTGGATCGCCCGTGACGCCCCGTTTCTTCACCAACCAAGTCACCGACGCGAGCAGTTCACCGTCGCGGTTCATGCCGATGGTCTCGAGCCGCCCGTCGGTTCCCATCTCGAAGGTGATCGAGTCGACTTCGCGATGGGTCGGCTGGTCCCTTTCGGCCGACGCTCGAGCGGCAAGGCACCCGATTAGGGCGGCGAAAGCCAAGACCGCGAGAGGACTTCGCGGGGAACCAGAGGCTCGATCCACCATCGCAACACCCACAGAAGAAGGACAAGAGTTTCGTTGAAACCCGGTCCCCATCTGGGAGTAACGCCAAAAATTGACGGATTCGTCGATCGCTTGCCGCGCTTGGATTCTCAGCGCGGCACGGCCGCGACTCTCGCTCGGCTCAGCCGGCGGCGGCCGCCGCCTTTCGTTCCGCTCGCGTGACGAGCATCATGAGAATCGGGCTGGCGACAAAAATCGAGCTGTAGGTACCGACCAGGACTCCGACGACCAACGCAAATGCAAAGGCGTGGATCCCGTCTCCGCCAAAGGCGTACAAGAGCACGACCACGATCAGCGTCGTCAATGACGTCAGCAACGTTCGGCTCAATGTCTGGTTGATGCTGATGTTGATCATGTCGCTGGTCAGACGCGGCGCCTTGCCCTTGGTCTCCCGGATCCGGTCGAACACCACAATCGTGTCGTTCAGCGAATAACCGATGATCGTCAACAAGGCCGCGACCACGGTCAGGCTGATCTTGAATTCGTTGATCCCGAGGACTCCAAGATAGTCGGCGACGTAGAAGCTGACCGCGATGGCACCCAGCGTGATCAAAACGTCGTGGACCAGGGCGGCGACGGCCGCCAGGCCGTAAATGACCCGTTGGAAACGGAACCAAATGTAGCCAATAATGACCAGCAGGCTGGCGAACAACGCGACAGTCGCTCGGCCGATCATTTGATCGGCGACACGTCCACCGACACTGCTACTGCTGACCCAGATCGGTTCGGTGCTGAGCGATTGTTCGAGCTTGGAGAGCACCTGATCGGCGGACACTTCGCTCATCGGCAACTTGAGCGACCACTGCGAAAACGGAAGGCTCGATTCACGTTGCCAGTCATCCGCACCTTCGCCGCTGGGAAACAAATCGACCACACGGGCGTTGAAGGGAATTCCCATTTCGTCAGCCGAGTCCTTCAAGCGCTGGAGCAAGGTCGGACCACTTAGCTTGGCCGACGACTCGCTGCCCTGGATGCCTAGCGTCAGCGTTCGCTCCGTCATTTGCGACGAAACCGGCGCTTCCGACACGGCGGGAGTCTCGGAATCGCCTTCGCCAGCCTCCGTCGCCCCGGTGTCTTCGTTCGTCGGCGTAACTTCGCTGGTCGGTGGTTGGGCCGCATCCGTTGCGGGCGCCTCTTCGGCTTCGGCAGCGGTTTCGTCTTGCAGGGCCGTCAGCATTACGCCGTTTTCGGCGGCGTTCATCGACGTCTGGCCGACGCCACCCGCGCCAACACTCACCTTGTAAGTGACGAGCTTTGTCTCGGAATTTTCGAACGCACGCACGACGGCGGCCTTCCATTCATCAACATCTTCGAAGGCCGAGTCGACTTTGAAGACCGTGCTGTCGGGCACGTCGTCCATCGTGACTCCGTTGACGGTGAACTGAATGTCTTCACCCACTTCGGCGCGAAGGGTGTCACGAATGACTTCCGAGTCGGTGGCTTCGGCGACTCGGAACTGAACCGACGAACCGCCCGCGAAGTCAATGTCAAGGATTCCTTTCCCACGGACGAATAGCGATGCCAGGCCGATCAAGATCAACACCGTCGAGATCGCCAGTGTCAGCTTTCCTTTGCCGATGAAGTCGAGGACTCCCTCGCCCGACAATGCTTTGCGGATCGAGTTGATGCCGTCAGACATGCTGAGCGTCAACTTGTTGTGTCGTTCGGCGATGTCGAACAAGGCTCGCGACATGTAGATCGCGGTGAACATCGAGAACAGAATGCCGAGGATCAAGGTCACCGCGAAGCCGCGAATTTGGTCCGTCCCGATCGCGTAGAGAACGATCGCGGTGAACAGCGTCGTGAGGTTCGCGTCGACGATCGTGACCGTGGCTTTCGCGAATCCATTGCGAATCGCCATCCGGTCTTTCGCGCCTTTCTTAATCTCCTCGCGGATACGTTCGAAAATCAGAACGTTCGCGTCGACAGACATACCGACCGTCAAAACCAAACCGGCCAACCCCGGCAGGGTGAGCGGTTGATTGATCAAAACCATCGTCGCCAAGATCATTGCCAAGTTCAAAAACAGAGCAATGCAAGCGACGAGCCCGGCAAATCGGTAGTAGAAGAGAATGAACACGAGCACGAGTGCGAACGAAACGCTGATCGCGAAAATACCTTTGCGGATCGTGTCGGCCCCCAACGTCGCGTCGATTTGGTTTTCGGCGATCGGTTGCTTCGTCAAAGCGGCCGGCAGCTGACCGGCACGCAAAATGTCGACCAGCGAGCGTACTTCGTCGGTCGTGAAGTTCCCGGTGATCTGACCCCGCTTGCTAATCGTGTTCTGGATGCTCGGAGCGGAAAGGAGCCGATCGTCGAGAACGATTCCGAGTTGCCGCTCACGCGTTCCGTCCGGGCCGTTTTCGGAGGTCAGGAACCGGAATTTTCCGCTACCGGTGTCGTTCATTGTGAAGTCGACCGCCGGCGCGCCGCGTTGGTCGAAGGTCGTGTTGGTGAATGCAAGGTCTTCACCCTTCACGTCACAGTCGGGGTTGATGATCATCAGGACTTCGAGTCCCGGGATGCCCTGCTCGGTGACCCATTTCGATTGCAAGTAAGTGCCGTCTTTGCCGCCCGTGCTCGGGGGCAAGTTGACCAGATCACCCGTTTCTGGGTTGCGAACAATCGCGCTGCCGAGGTGAACGCGGAAGGGTTTGATGTCACTCTTGGCCGACTCCTCGCGGTCAGCGACCACCCAGCGTGCGATCATTCGATTGTCGGCGGGGTCGAGGATCGCGTCCTCCATCTTCTCTTCACGGCTGGACGATTCGGCTTTTTGCGTCGCCAGCTCGATTTCACGCTCATGATCGACGCGATTGGCGACGATCGCGAATCGCAGGATCCCGGCCTCGACCAATTGCTTCTTGATCATGTCGACCTCGCGCTGATCGACCTCCGGAACAATGACTTCGATCTGAGTGTCGCCGTAGGGGCGTAACACGATCTCGCGAGTTCCACTTGGATTGATTCGCTTGGTGAGCGGGCCGATCAAATCTCTCGACTTGACCGTCGCGCCGCCTTCTCCGTCGGGGTCGCTCTTGGACGGGTCGATTTCATAGACGATGATCGTCCCACCGCGCAGATCGACGCCGAAGCCCGGGATGCGGTTGGCGAGCACCGTCACGCTGGCGATGACCGCGAGCAACACAAAACTGAGTTGCGTCGACAAGTTCGGCATCTTCAGCCGCTTGGCGAGAAAGCCGCCGAGCACAAACGGCACGATCAAAACCGCCAAGGCCGCGGCAATCCAGATCATTTGCGTCCATGAAATGCCGTCGTTCGGGTCGCCCTGTGCGAGCAACGGCAGCGGCAAGTCGGTCAAAATTCGACAGTCCATCTTCAATGCATTTCGGTAAGAGGTCGTGTCCGATGCTCGGAGCGTTCTGACGAGACCCAGTGGGGTGAACGAGGACAGCGTCGAGTTCGTTCGACGACTGCCATTCTTGCGTTATTCGCCGTCCTTTTCTTTATCCGACGGAGCAGGTTCTTTCTCAGCCGTCTTCTCGGTGGTCGAGGTTAACGCCCAGCGACTGACCTTCACGCGAACGTTGCCGCTCTCATCAAGCTTGATCGTGACCGTTTCACTGTCAGGCTTGGCGTGCACGACGACGCCGTGCAAGCCACCAGCGGTGACGACGCGATCATTCTTGGTGATCCCAGCCAGCCGCTTTGCCTCCTCCAGCTTCCGTCTCCGTTCGGGGGCGATCACAATCATGTAGAAGATCAGCATCAGCCCGGCCGGAAGGAACAATGGATTCCTTAGGAGCCGTACCAAAAACGACTCCTCCGCCGGTGCTCCGTCTTCCTGCCCTAACAGCGACCAAGACCCGATCAATGACTGGGCGTGGTCAAGCACGTCAGGAAAATGGATAATCTGGTCAAGCACAAGAATGCTCTGGGGCCTGGGTGAGGCGATGAAGCCCGGGTGAGGCGGTCGTCCAACCATCAACTGTCAAGAAAAAACCAAGTGCGGCATGATATGGAAGGCCAAATTGGGTCACAAGCCCAGCCCAAGCCTTTGCCGTCCCCCGGCGGCGAGATCGAACGCAATTCTCAAGCCGGAGCCGCCTGGTTGCCGGTTTGGCCACCCCAGTGGCCTGAAATTCGGCAATCCATCGATCGCTGCTTCGAATCCGGAGATTGGGGCCGATACGACTCCGGCATCACCGTAGAGCTGGTAGGCCGCTTGAGTCGTCTGGCGGACGGGCGCCATTGCCGCCTCGTCTCCAGCGGGTCGCTTGGGATCGAGATCGCGCTGAGGACCGCCGGCGTCAAGCCCGGCGACGAGGTCATTCTCTGCGCCTACGACTATCCCGGCAACTTTCGAGCGGTCGAATCGGTCGGGGCAAAGCCGGTGCTGGTCGATGTCGAAGAGGACCGCTACTCGGCGGCGGTGACCGAAATCGACCGCGCCCGCTCGCCGGCCGTCAAAGCGGTGATCGTTTCGCATCTCTACGGCCTCGCAGCGGACATCGAACCGATCCGACAGCTTTGTGATGACAGCGGCTGGAAGCTTATTGAGGACGCTTGCCAGGTTCCGGGAATGACGATCGCTGGAAAAACGGCGGGCAGTTGGGGCGATGTCGGCGTGCTCAGCTTTGGCGGCAGCAAGCCTCTGACGGCCGGCCGCGGAGGCGCGCTGCTTACCGCGGATGACGCGGTGATCGCGAGGCTGAAGTCACTGCTGGACCGCCCCAGCGATGCCACCGGCATGGGACCGCTGCAAGCCGCCGCGTTGTTGCCGCAACTCGATCGACTGGCGGAGTGCAATCGGCACCGGGCTCAAGCCATCGAATGGTTGCGCGAACCGCTCGCGAAGTCCCAATGCCTGCTTCCTGAGGCACCGCGTGAGTCGACGTTTTACAAGCTCGCATTCCGAGTCGCCAATCGCGCGCCATGGCTAGAAGAGTTTTCGCGGCGTGGCCTTCCCGTGGGAGTGGGTTACCGGTCGATGCATCGGTGCAGTGATCGCCGCGCGCGGAAGGTCAGCCCGCTTGAGCGATCGCAGGCGCTCGCGGAGAGCGTTTGCCTGCTGGATCATCGCGCGTTGCTGACGCCTGAGGGTGATCGGAACCAGTTGGTCGCCGCGATGCGAGGCTTGGATGATTGACCGATTTCGGGGTTCGGGGCAAGAAAAACCCAACGGGCCTCCGATTCGGGCGCGACGGCGACCAAAAGAAGACATACCCGACAAACCGACTTCGACGCGGAACGTCCAGGCGAAGCGTCTCACACGCAGAAGCTAGCGTCGATACAGAACGCTGGCGAACTCGATCAAGTGCCGCAAGCTATCGCAGTGCGCGGTGTAACGAAGCTTCGGCCTCAATCCATCATCAAGGCCGCGGCCACCGACAAGAAACGCGACGTCCGGTTCAAGTGAATCGGCCAACTTGTTTTGCTCGCGAACAAAACGGCTGCGGTCAGCCACCGACGTGACGCTTAGCCAGACCAGACGTGGACGGTAGTCTTTGACGGCTTGGATCATCGATTCCAGCGGAAGGTCATTGCCGAGATCAATGGCTCGCCATCCGCCCTCGCGAAGTGCAAGCTCGACCAGCGCGGTCGGCAGTTGGTACGGGTCGGTTTCGGGCGCACCACCGATCGCGATCGGCGCATTATCCGGCAGTTTTGGCATCGAGTCGCGGAGCGAGTAGATCAGCCGCGTGCAGATGTTGCAGCTGCGTCGCTCTTGATACACCTCGAGGTCACCACAATTCCACGCGTCACCAAGACCTCGCATCGCGTCGGCGATCAAATCCTCCGCCGCTTCGGCTCGCGTCCAGCCGACCGACAAACGGTCATCGATTAACGCGCGGCAACGTTGTTCGTCGCCAGCGGCGAGCGCCGAGCGAAACTCTTGCTGGACCGGCTCGTTTCCCTCTCCGGGAATTGCCGGATTGCGGTGCTTGGCGACAGCCGTTTCAAGATCCGCCGCCTCCAAACCGAGCGAGGCCGCATCGAGTGTTCGGTCGGTGGCGGCGAGGAATTCGCGAAGGCCATCCACGGTGATGCGTCGATGGCCACCGACCGTGCGGATCGTCGGAATGATCCCCTGATCACACCAGCGCTTGACCGATGATTCGCTGACTTGCAGCGATCCGGCGACTTGACGCGGTGAGAAGTGAGAGGCTTTGTCTTCCACGGGATCCGACCGATGTGAACGTTTTGCACGGCGCAAGTAAATGTTTTGCACCCTTTATCCTACCGCAATATCGTTCACCGCCAACCTTCAATTCCACCGCAGTTCTCGAGAGAAACGCAATTTGGATCTGTTTTCCGGGCATTTCGAGAAAAACCCTGCATCCATCTGTTGTTCGCCCGCGAAACCGACGTTATACATTGAGTGAACGATATGAACGTTTTAAACGTTTTCACATCCCTTGGAAGGAGAGACATCCAATGCCCGCCGTCGTGTCCGCCAACCGAGAAACATCTGTCCAAACGGCTTCAAAGTCGCCTGATTCGGCGTCTCAGAGCCCATTGCGAGCCCGCCCGCCGGCTTGGCTCAAGATGCCTGAATTGGACGAATCGAACGCGGAGGCCGACCGAATTGTGGTCCGCCTCGATGATTCCAGTCACGAAGAGCTGAAGTCACTGACCCGCCGACGTCTGCGGGAGGAAATCGGCTTCATCGCCAACGCCGACTTCTCCAGCGCCGAGTTGGGCAAGCGTTTGTTCGCCGAGCCGCTGAATCTGGCCGCTCGCAAGGCCGAGTTGGGAATCGCCGCGATCCGTCGCAGTGGCATCGACATGCCGATTCACCTCGGGCGCCTTTGCGAAGCCCCGCTGCTCAAGCCGGAGCAAGAGTCCTTGTTATTCCAGCGGATGAATTATCTGCTCCAGCAAGCCGCCGTGCACCGTTCCATGCTCAACCCCGCACGCCCCTCTCGAGTTCGACTCGAACTGATCGATCGAATGCTGGCTCTCGCCGCCTGGCATCGTGATCGCATCGTCGAAGCCAACTTGCGATTGGTTTTCTCGATCGTGAAGAAGTTCGTCAATCCGAATAACAGCTTCGACGATCTGCTCAGCGATGGAATCGTCGCGCTCATTCGCGCCGTCGAAAAATTCGACTTCGGCCGCGGCTTCCGCTTCAGCACGTATGCCACGCAAGTCATCCGCCGCAACTCGTACCGCACGGTGGTTCTCAAGCAGCAAGAACGCCAGAAGACCGTCGGCGGCCTACAAGACATGGACCTCGACATCACCGACGAGGGCCGGGAGTCGGCGATCAGTGAGAAGCGATGGCACGAACTGCGAAGTCGATTGAGCGTGATGCTTGACGATCTCGACCGTCGCGAGAAATTCATCATCCGCGCACGTTTCTCGCTCGGTGCTCACCGCAAGGTTCACACCCTGCAAGCGCTGGCGAATCGACTCGGCGTCTCCAAAGAACGTGTTCGTCAGTTGGAGCGTCGCGCCATGGACAAGCTGCGTGCGATGGCCGGCGACGTTAACTTGGCAGAATTGGACGCACACGGGTGAGCGAGAGAATGGTCTCCCGAGTGCTCTGGCGCGATGGACGGATCATTTTTCCCTCGGGTCGTTCGCGATCCACTCTTGCTAATCGCGATTGCTGGTGAATTCATACGTCGCTTCCACATCGTTGCCCACCGATCCGGCGGGCGCCTTCGCTTATCATGAGCGTCCCGGCGCGCTCGACCGGCTGATTCCTCCCTGGAAGCGGGTGCGGGTCGAGTCGTCCGATGGCAGCCTTCGAAGCGGTAGTCGCGTCGTCCTGCGGATGGGCGTCGGTCCGATCTCCATGAAGTGGGTGGCGCTTCACAAGGACTACGACCCACCGTCGCTGTTCTCCGACGAGCAAGAATCGGGGCCGTTTGCGGAGTGGCTTCACGAGCATCGCTTCGAGACGGACCAACCCGACTCGAGCCACTGCGTACTCCAAGACCATATTTCGTATCGCTTGCCGCTTGCGCCACTCGGTCAGTGGCTCGGCGGTTCGGCGGCCCGCAAGGAACTCGAGACGATGTTTGCGTTCCGGCATCGCATCACTCGCGACGATCTTTCGCTCGCCGAGCAATATCCCGTCAAGCCGATGACGATCGCCGTGTCGGGCTCAAGCGGTCTCGTCGGCCGTCGTCTCACCAGCCTGCTGACGTTGCTGGGTCATCGGGTCATTCGCATGGAACGTTCGATCGAGAAGGCGTTGCCCGACGGGTCGGCCATTGCGCCTTGGGCAAGCGAATCGGAGGCTGACAAGCTTTCTGGCGTCGATGCCGTGGTTCATCTCGCGGGGAAGTCGATCGCGGACTCGCGTTGGACTCCAGAAATCAAACGCGAGATACGCGCCAGTCGAGTGGACCTGACTCGGCAATTGAGTGAGACGCTCGCGAAGTTAAAGCAGAAGCCGAGCGTCTTTATCTGTGCATCGGCGATTGGCATTTACGGTTCGCGCGGCGACGAAGAGTTGACCGAGTCGTCCCCAGAAGGCGACGACTTTCTGGCCGACGTCGCCATCGAATGGGAACAAGCTTGTCGCCCGGCTCGGGAAGCTGGCATTCGTGTTGCCAACGCGAGGCTCGGGATTGTGCTCGACCCGACGGCGGGCGCGCTCAAAAAGATGCTCTTTCCTGCCCGAATGATGGGCGGTAGGGTGGGGCACGGCCGGCAGTGGTGGAGTTGGATTGCGGCTGATGATGTGATCGGTGCGATTTATCACGCGATCTGCAACGACCGCGTCTCGGGGCCGTTCAATGTGACCGCGCCGACGCCGGTGACCAGCGGCGAATTCGCCAAGACGCTCGGACGCGTGCTTCGCCGACCGGCATTGTTTCCGGCTCCCGCGATCGCCCTTCGGTTCGCGTTGGGCGAGATGGCCGACGCACTGCTGCTCGCTAGCACACGCGTTTTGCCAGGGGTGCTGGAAGAGACGGGGTATCGTTTCCGATTTCACGATTTGGAGTCGCAACTCCGCTATTGCCTCGGCCGAGATCGATTGGAGTCGGTGTCGTGAACCCGAATTGGGTGTTCTTGATTAACCTCGTAGCGACCTGGTACCTGGTCGGTCTGATCTGGATGGTGCAGGTCGTCCACTACAACTTGTTCGATCGGATCGGGAGCGAAACCTTCGAGCAATACGAGGTGGATCACACGCGATTGATCACGCCGATCGTCGGGCCACCGATGCTGGTCGAACTCGCGACCGCCGCGCTTCTGCTGGCTGCCGCACCGCCGTCGCTCCCGCGCTGGGCGATTTTGGTTGGGTTGCTGGCGGTCGCGGCGATCTGGCTTTCCACTTTTTTCGTGCAAGTCCCGCTGCACAACCGTCTGCTCGGTGGTTTCAACGAATCCGACTACCGGATGTTGGTCGGTACGAATTGGATTCGCACGTTGCTCTGGACCGCCCGCGGCCTGCTTTTGGCGTACTTTGCCGGTCGAATGTTGGAATAACGGATCGGCGGCGTCGGGCCCAAACGGGGCGTCGAGCATCCTCGCCCGACACTCAACGGCGCCGCGGCTCGATGCCGCCACGCCTTCATGCTACCCATTTCCCAGGTTGCGATGCATACTGGCGAGCGGTTTCCCGATTGAGCCCATTCCCCGCCGCCTCATCACGCCATGAAATTCCCCCAGACCCACCTTGGCACGATCCTCCTACTCCTTTTGGCCAGCCTCAGCTCGAACGCTTCGGCAGCCGATCTAGACATTCAAAAAGGCGACCACATCTGCTTGGTCGGCAATGCGCTCGGCGAGCGAATGCAGACTCAGAATCATTGGGAGTCGTTGCTGCACACGCGGTTCCCAAACCACGAGTTGGTCGTTCGAAACCTGTGCTTTCCCGGTGATGAGCCCTACAACCGGATTCGCTCGAAGAACTTTGGTGAACCCACGGATCACCTCAAGCACAGCCAAGCGTCGGTGGTGCTCTACTTTTTCGGTTACAACGAGTCGTTCGCCGGCAAGGCGGGTTTGGCTGACTTCAAAAAGAACTTGACCAAGCTGGTGGCGGAAACCCATGCGGCCGACTTCGGTAAAGGCCGACCCCGCATCGCACTGGTCTCACCGATCGCTTTTGAAGGCAGTGACGATCCGAATCTTTCCGACGGCGCTGCCCAGAACGCAAATCTAGAACTCTACAGCGACGCGATGGAAGAAGTCGCCGAGGCGACGGGCGTGGTCTTCGCGGACGTGTTCAAGCCGACGCTCGCACTCTTCAACTCCATCGACAAGCGGCTGACTCTGAATGGTTTTCATCTCAATGATGACGGATACCGCGCGCTCGCACCTCTCTTAGATGCGGCTCTCTTCGGAAGCGAATTGAAGGCTGGCGCTAAAGCCGCTCTTCGCGCGGAGATCGAGGAGAAGAACTTTCATTGGTTTCACCGCTATCGCGCGGTCAACGGTTTTTCGATTTACGGTGACCGCGGACTCGCCGGAAACGACGGGACCTACAACAACCGCGATGTTATGGAACGCGAGCGCGCGATTCTCGATGAGTTGACGGCCAACCGCGATAAAAGAATCTGGGCCGTCGCAGCCGGAAAGCCGCTTCCCGACACCGTAGCCGATGATGCCGCGACGCTACCATTCATCAACCCCAAGACCAATGTCGGTATCCCCGGCGACAAGAACGCCAAAGCCGGCAAGCTTGGCACGCTCGAGTACTTGCCCGCCGCCGAGCAAATCAAGTTGTTTGATCTCGCGGAGGGATTTGAAATACAGCTGGTCGCATCGGAGGAACAGTTCCCGGAACTTTCCAACCCGGTCGCGCTCAATTTCGATAGCCAGGGCCGCTTGTGGGTAGCGACGATGAAGTCCTATCCACACTGGAAACCGAAGACGCCGATGGACGACAAGCTGTTGATCTTCGAAGACACCGACGGCGATCACGCGGCAGATGTTTGCAAGGTTTTTGCCGACAACTTGCATCAGCCGACGGGGTTCGAACTCGGTCACGGCGGCGCGTACGTCTCGAGACAACCCGACATCTGGTTCATGAAAGACACCGACGGTGACGACAAAG
>JBCBLJ010000017.1:0-26671 GCA_038520195.1 Planctomycetota bacterium | reverse complement strand
GAATTCCGGAGTGACCTCTCGAGATGCCTCACCGCCGGAACCGACCAAGCCTGCCGTCGATTGAGCATTGACGAGTCCCGGCATGACGCTATCGACGTCGAGCACTTTTGGCATTGGATCGATCGAAATCGTTTCACCGACTTCGGCGATCTTTCCGTCACGCACCAAAATCATGCCGGGCGAGAGCGTTTCGCCGGTCATCGTGTGGACGTGTTTGGCGCGGATCAGAACGTTTGGCCCATCGGCAACACAGACGCCTGCTGACACCAGCAAGAGGCAGCAGACCGACCGGACGAGCAGACTCAGGTCACTTCGGTTCATGAGGCAGGAATCGTGGTAGGTGTGGCGTCGGCGGAAAGGTCTTCCGGGACTCGGTCGTCTTGATCAATCATTTTTCCATCGGAGAGGACCCCGAGGCAGCGGCTGGTCATCTTGTACGGGGGCCCCGACCAGATCACGAGATCGGCGGGTTGCCCCACGGCGATCGTCGCGGACCCCGTTGGCATTCCCGCGCACGTCGCCGCTTCGGATGTCAGCATTTTCATCGCACGCGGCGGCTCGACTCCTTGGCCAACCATCAACGCCGCGGTCGCTCTCAGCGACGCAGCGTCTTGGGCCGCGATACCGATTTGGCACCCCGCGGAAGCCGCTTGTGTCACTTCTTCCAGATACCAGCCCGGATCCGTCGGACGCACGGGCCGAATGATCAACCCAATCCTGTCGGCCTCGACCTGTTTCTGAATGGACTTTAGTTCCGTCGGCAACAAGAGTCGCGCGTTCAAGTTCATCGACTTGATCAGACGCATACTTCCACGCAGTTCGGCCGGTGTTTGAGCCTCGATCATTGCGATGCGGTGTCCAGACGAAAGAGCATCGAGTCTCGCGTTGGCTTCGTCCCGCATCTTGGCCGCAATCATCGCCGGCATTTCCATCCGGTTCGATTGCATCTCCCCGGCAAATCGTCGCCGGATGAATTCGAACTGTCCCTCCATGCTCGCTGGGAATCGATCGCTACGACGTGCTTGAGCGCCCACGACCATCTTGTCCGCGATCGAAATGTCGACGACGGGATCGGCGGCCGCAAGTCTCACTCCCGAAACCTGGCCAGCAAGCACATTGGACGATGGAGGTGCTACTGCCGCGAAGAGCACGCCCGACTCAACAAGGCCCCGCACCGACGCGCTTTGCAGGTTCAAGCCGTTCGCCGCCACGTAATACGAGCTATCCGGTTCGCTGGTGTCCGAACCCGATGAAAGGCCAAGATGTGCAGTCACCAATCCCGGCGTCAGCACGAGGTCACCAAGGTTCAACACTGGCAACGATTCATCCAATCCTTCGCCGCTTTCCTCGCCGTCATTCGTAGCAAAGGTCACCGACTGGATCACTCCATCAGCGACCGTCACGTGTCCGGCGCCGAACTCTCCGGAAGGCCGCAAAATCCGGTTGCTCGCTAACACGTAACTCGATGGCATCGACAGATCCCCAAGCCGCTCGAGCAACTCGTCGTCGATCTCGACCACCTCTCCTGATTCATCGTGAGGCAGTGTCGGCAGTGGTGAACGATAGACGGTTTCACCGGCAACGATAGTTCTTAACACGGGCGTTGCGGGGTCGAGCGGGTCCCCACCGAACAACGCCAAGTCGGCTCGGTAGCCGGGCTGAATTTGTCCAAGCCAATCACCGACGCCAAGGACCTCGGCCGCCGAACGCGTCACCGCATCGAGCGCAGCATCTACATCGACCCCGGCGGCGACGGCCGCGGCGGCTTGCATCCGAAGTGTGCTGGAATCGCCGCTGCTACCGCCAAACGTACCAATGCAAACTCGCTTGGCGCCGGCCTTGATCTGGTCTGCCCAGAATTGCGTGGTCTCTGCGTCCTGGCCGACCCAAGGTCCGGCGATAATGGGCCAATTCACCGACTCGAGCGCGTCCCCCGCGAGGTTCGACGCTTGCACCAGAATCAGTCGGCAATCCGCAATCTCCGCAAGCTCCAGCACACGTTTCAGACTGGCGTTGTCCGTTACCGTGATTCGCAGAGGAATCTCACCTTTCAAGATCGGTCGCAATCGGTCCTTGGCGGGATCAAAGTCGGGTTTCGGGACAACCTTATCCTTTTCACTCTTTTTCTTGTCGTCTTCTTTCTTTTCCGCTGACTTGCTCTCGTCCTTCTTCTCTTCGGCTTCCTTTTTCGGTTCCGGCTTCGGCGTCGGAGTCGCACCGCTTCGCTGAGCCCGCATCGCCGCGATCCGTTTCATGAACTCAGCCCGACGTTCCTCCATGGTCATCGGCTTTTTCGCTTCGACTTTGGCACGTTGGTCGGGCGGTAACTTATCTTGCTTGGCTTTCCAACTGCGGTACTCGTCCCACTTTTTGTGGTACGCCTCCGCGTCCGTCAGCGATTTCTTCAGCCCATCGAACTCGCTGATTCGAGAACGCCCATCGGTCGCGGCGATTCCGAGCGACGCCTGAACGGCGGCATCGGCGGCTAAAACCCAACCCTGCTTACCGATGGTGTAAGGGACCGGCGGGCGAGCGATGGAGTAAGGGACCTCAATTTTCTCTTCTTCGTCGTCCTCTCCGCCTTTGGACTTCTCATCATCCTTCTTTTTTTCATCGCCCTTCGAGTTGTCGTCTTTCTTCGTTGTCTCGGGCTGCTTTTCGTCTTTCTTCTCTTGAGCCGCCATTGCCTTGGCCGCGTTGAGTCGTTGCAGCATCGCAGCCCGTTTCTCCGCGACCGTCGGCTCTTTCTTGTCAGCCCCTCCTGCCTTCTCGGTAACCGGCTTCGCTTTCACCGCTGGCTTCACGGGCTTGCTCGTCTTCGCGGGCGCCGCCTCAGGCTCTTTGGCTTCCTCTTTCTCGAAGTCCTCGCGACTCGGGATCGCGAAGACCGAATTCGTCGGACCTGCGGCAACCAGGGCGACGCTTCCGCCCAGGCGACCACGATCTGCCGGCGCAACCGCCACAGATGTTACACCCTGTCGCACCACCTCCTGGAAGGCTTGATCAAACGGGTCCAGTCCATCGACGGTGCGTAGAGCCGCGGTGGACGAGGTGTCGCTTCGCGAAGTGGGGGTCAGCCAAAGTCGGCTTTGGGAATCGATCAGGCCTGGCGTTAGAGTTGCGCCTCCGCCATCGATCACCTTCGCGTTGTCCGGAATCTCGATTTCCTTCCCAACGGACTCGATGATGCCGTCACGGATGACCACCGAACCGCTTTCGATGACACCCTCTTCGGATCGGGTGTCGATCCGAACGTTGGTGACCGCAATCACCTCCGCATCCGCCGAGGAATGAGGCAGCAGCGCGAATAGCATGACGCACGCCGCGATCCGGACGGAGAGGCTCCGCCGAATGAGCAACCAATTCACTGAATTCATCGACTTTCAAACCAAGGCGAGTGAGAGCTGACGCAGTTCCAGGCCGTCAGCCTACGTGAGTGTGTTTGCAAAAGGTCGCCTGTGCCACGACTTTTCGAGCTTTACCGCCCAGATTTTCCAATCTCCATCGCGGTCGTGCGTCCGCCGTGCCCAGTTGCTGTGCAGGGACACTTTTGATGCACGATCTTTACACAGCGGCAATCCCCGGCAGGCACGGGGGAGTCGCCGGGTCGTGAATCCTCACGCACCCGCATTTTGCAAATCCGCCGGAGCGGAACTCATCTCACAACTCGATAACGGCCACGAGCCAACTTGCTACATCGGACCGAACTGGTTGACCCATGTGATGCCACGGACGACGCCATTGACGGGCCGATCTTGCTCGTATTCAAACCCCTTGTAACGGCAGATACAGAGACGCTCCGGAGCGCCGAGTGCGTACATCCAATAATCGACGGCGATCCAATCATCTTGGTTTGGCGCGTCCGAGTTCACCAGGACCCAGTTGTGCATGTAGGTGCTGATCTTGTCGATCCGCGGGACCGTCCCTTGGCGACCACGCTTGCTAAGCGCGGAGAACGCCTGAGCCGCGAAATACTCGCACTGCCCGACACCTGACAACACCACCCGCTCCGTCCCGGCTGGGATGCCCGCTTGACGATCTTGATAAAGCGTTGGGACGTGAGTGACGTTGCCGTACGGAAGAAACCGAAAGGTCCTCGCCCGCTCATTTTCATAGAAAAACTTGCCGTTGGCTGACCCCCACCGTCGACCGCTGGTTTTGCATAACCCCGCCCATTTTTCATGCAATGCCCACACCTTGCGGAAGTCTTGCCCGCTGGCCCACCGCCGCGAATCATCTTTGTAATCCGTGAAGTCCGATACCGCGAAGTTTCGAAATCTCAACTTGTGACGGGCAGTGTGTCGTTGCACGTGTACCATCGCTTGCTGGTAAGTGAGAGGCATGCCAGGCATCCTTCGTGAGTGAAGAGTATTGAGAAGAGACTTGTGACCAAAAAAGTCGATCGCATTCCCCAAGCGGGCTCACAGCTCGATTGCGACATCCTTTTTGTGAAAGACGGGCCAAGAACTGGTTGGAACTCCAACGCGTCAAACCGCCCCATCCGCGACCACAAGAACTCGCCGATAAGTTCTCAACCTGCGCTACTTCGAACACACCCGCAGGATCCGGGATTTTTTCGGCCCCAAAGATGCTCTAAGCTGCTCCAGCGCAGCGAGCTCGAGATGGGCCCAACAAAACAACCATCATCCCCTGAACAAATACACCGGTCCCCGGCGTAACAGTCCGATTCACCATCCAACGTTTGAGCGATGTCCGCGGACAACGACACGACACGCCTGATCGAAGAGCTCGAGCGACGTGTCCAGGCGGGGGACCAGGAGGCTCTCGCGTCTTTCTTTGAATCACTGCGACCGCGGCTGGTCCGTATCGTCGAGGCTCATCTCGACCCGAATCTGACCGGTCGAGTCGACCCAGCGGACATCCTCCAAGACGTGTTTCTGGACCTGACCAAGAAGCTGCCCGGCTTTGCGGCCCGCGAAACTCCGATGCGTCCGTTGATCTGGATCCGCTTGGTCGCCAAAGAACGCGTCCTCATCACCCACCGCAAACACCTCTTCGCGGCCGCACGCGATGCGCGACGCGAAGTGACACCCGCGGCTCGCACCGACGGCTCCGTCTCCAACGTGTTTCACCACTGCTTGGTGTCGCGAGTCAGCACCATCGGCGGTCGATTGATGCGCGAAGAAATGTCGTCCGCGCTCCTCAAGGCGATCGAATCACTCCACGAGCAAGATCGCGAAATCATCACCATGCGGATTTTCGAGGAACTGTCCAATTCAGAAGCCGCCGAAGTCGTTGGGCTTTCAGAGAACGGTGCCAGCAGTCGATTCGTGCGCGCGATGATGCGACTGAAGAAAGCCGTCGCGAACATTCCCGAAGTCAACGATTACCTCACGACGATCCTGAGGTAGACGGTGGACGAGGACGCCTCACTGCATCGCATCGAACAACTGGCCAACGAGTTCTTCGCCCTCCGCAACGGCGACGCGTCGCTGACCATCGAAGGTTTCGTGTCACGGCACCCCGACGACGCCGAGGAACTTCGGGATTTCATCGAAGCGATGGAATTGATCGGCTTCGCATCCAAGGAGAATCCTCCGAAAGGGCCTCCCGCGACCATTGGTCCCTTCAAGATCGTGCGTGAACTCGGACGAGGCGGCATGGGAATCGTCTACCTCGGTTTGGACCCACGCCTGGATCGAGATGTCGCGATCAAACTTCTCAACCGGGAGCGATCGAGCGATCCGACGTGGGTGTCGCGATTCGCGCGGGAAGCCAAGTTGGCCAGCGCACTCAACCACCCAAGTATCCTCACGATCTATGAGGTCGGCGAGCACAACGGCGCTCCCTACCTTGCGACCGAGTTCGTCATGGGCGAAACGCTACGCGAGAGGATGAGCCGACGAGCCGTTAGCTTGAGCGAGGCCATCGCGTTCGGATCGCAACTGATCTCAGCGATCGCTGCGGCACACGCGAGCAAAGTCGTCCATCGCGACCTCAAACCGGACAACGTGATGATTCGGTCCGATGGTCTGCTCAAGGTCCTCGACTTTGGCCTCGCCAAATCCACCAAGACGATCGGAGCCGGCAGCGTTGCCTCCAACTCGGTGTCTTTGCCCGGGACGGTGATGGGAACCATTCAGTTCATGTCGCCCGAACAGGCGCGCGGGCAAACCGTTGGCACCGCCACCGATGTCTTCACCTTCGGCATCCTGCTGTACCTGCTCTTGACCGGTGACCACCCCTTCGCCGGTGAAACTTCCAGCGACGTGATGGCTTCGATCCTGCAATCGACACCCAAGCCCTTCGCCGAGTCGGGCCGAACGCTCCCGGTCGAACTCTGCGGCTTAGTCATGGAATGCCTCAACAAATCGGCTAGCGATCGACCGGACGCGCAGGGATTGCACGCGCGCCTGCAAACAATCCAGTTCAAGCTCAAGGCCGAAAACGCCGCCGAAACCGAGACGCTGGTGTCGGGCTCGAACGACGACACGAGCCACGGCTCCACGCGCGTGCTTTCCATGGTCGCGTCGACGGAGATTCAAGACAGCGTTTGCGAAGTCAGCTACACCCGCAGCGGTGATGTCAACATCGCCTGGCAATCCATCGGCGAAGGACCGATCGACCTGGTCTTTGTCATGGGATGGGTATCGCACCTGGAGTGGTTTTGGCGCGAACCGAGTTTCGCGGCGTTCTTGAAACGGCTCACGCAGTTCGCCCGCGTCATCCTTTTCGACAAACGTGGAACCGGTCTTTCGGACAAGGTGCCGCACAATGAGTTGCCGACGCTCGAACAACGGATGCATGATGTTCGCGCCGTCATGGAGGCGGCGGGCTCGAAGAAAGCCGTTTTGTGTGGCGTCTCCGAAGGCGGCCCGATGTGCAGCCTTTTCTCGGCGACCTATCCCCAGCACACCATCGCCTTGGTGATGATCGGCTCCTACGCGCGGCGGCTGAAAGGTGACGGTTACCCGTTCGGTCCGACGCCCGAACAGCGCGACACGTTTCTGACCGAGATGGAGAAGAATTGGGGTGGACCCGTCGGCATCGAAGACCGAGCCCCGAGTAAAGCAGACGACCCAGCATTTCGTGCGTGGTGGGCAACGTATTTGAGAATGGGCGCAAGCCCAGGGGCGGCCGTCACGCTCACTCGGATGAACGCTCAAATCGATGTTCGTCCCATTCTCTCGAGCATCCAAGTCCCCACGCTGATCCTGCATCGAAGCGGCGACAAGTGCCTGGTGGTCGAAGAGGGGCGTTACCTGGCCGACAGAATCCCTGGCGCGAAGTTCGTCGAACTGCCGGGCGAGGATCACTTGCCGTTCGTCGGTGATGCCGAATCGATCATCAATGAAATCGAAGAGTTCTTGACCGGGTGCCGCCAACCGACCGTCACCGATCGCGTGTTGGCGACGGTGGTTTGCATCGCCTTGTCCGGCAAGTCGAATCACCGGGACCAGTTCCGTGAACAAGTGCGACGCAGCGTGGAACTGTTTTCGGGTCAACACTTGAGTGTCACCGATGATCAGATTCTCGTCACTTTCGACGGCCCCGTTCGCGCCGTCCGTGCCGCCAAGTCGATGTGCGATTTGGCAGCGCGATTTCAGTTTGCATTTCAGTGCGGCTCCTACACCGGCGCTTGCGATGTCCAGGGCGACCAGTTGTCAGGCCCTGCGGTGGAGCACGCCGGACGCATCGCAAGCCAAGCTCCGCTGGGCGCGATCCTGGTCTCGGACTCCGTCAAAAGCCTGATCTCCGGAGCCGATCTTGAGTTCATCGAAACCTCATTACCCGGTCACCCCGAACCACTCCACCAACTCGTTCGTTAGGGCTGGAGACTCACTTCAGCGAACCACTGGTCAAACTCACCCGCTTCGGCATTCTCGCAAGAACGGTTCACGCCGAAGTACCGCCGCGAGTCGAATACCATCTCACTCCCTTCGGCGAGCGTTTCATCCAAATCCCCGACGAAGTGGAAACGCTCCGGCACGAATTCGAGTGACCGATGCCGTGGTTCGATCGGTGTTCGAATGGTAGGCTCCGCCGAAGATTGACGTCCATCGCAACGATTTAATCGAAACCCCGGAGCCTCTTGATGAGCGACGCCGACGCGGAACGGACCACGAACGTAGCGAAGCTTGAAATCACCGTTCGCGTCATCGTCCTCGGCGTCGTTCTGTCCGTCGTGATGGGGGCGGCGAACGTCTATGTCGGTTTGAAAGCGGGCATGACCGTGTCCGCGTCTATTCCCGCCGCCGTGATGGCGATGCTGCTCTTCAAAGTTCTCTTCAAGAAATCCAGCATCCTGGAGGCCAACCAGGTCCAGACCTGTGCTTCGGCCGGAGAGTCTTTGGCGGCTGGAATCATCTTCACGATGCCCGCGATGATTTTGATCGGCTACTGGGAATCGTTCGACTTCTGGTCCGTTTCCATCATTGCGTTGACGGGCGGTTTGCTGGGCATCCTGTTCATGATCCCGATGCGCAAAGTCTTCGTCGCCAATAACAAAGACCTGCCCTACCCCGAGGGCATTGCGTGCGCCGCGGTGCTCGAGGCGGGCAGTTCAGAAGGCGACGCCGCCGAAGACACACAAGATGACGGACTCCGTTTGATCGGCGGAGGCATCCTGGGCGCCGTCTTCGCCTTGGCCACCAAGCTGATCCAGATCATCTCCGGTAGTTTGGAAACAGCGATGGTATCCGCCAATCGAATCTTCTACTTCGGAGGTGACTTGTCCCCGATGCTGATCGCGGTCGGCTTTGTCGTTCGATTGAACGTCGCGGCTTTGATCTTCATCGGCGGTTCGCTTTCCTGGCTGATCGGCATTCCGCTTTATGGCGGAACCGGCGGGGTCGAGGACGCGGTCGACGGCGCCTCCGAAATCTGGAGTTCGCAGATTCGCTACGTGGGCGTCGGCGCGATGGTCGTCGGCGGATTCAGCTCTCTGATTTCCGTGCGAGCCGGGCTCAAAGCCGCAGTGATGGAGTTGTGGAGTTCACTGACAAGAACGAAACCCAACGAGGACGGGCAGCGAGACATACCGTCGTTCGTGATCCTCGGGATCGGGTTGGCGTGCGTCGTGATGCTCGCGATTGTGAATTTCCGATTCACCGGCGGTGCCGGCATCACCACTCTGGCCACAATCGTCATGTTGGTGATGGGTTTTTTCTTTACCGCTGTCGCAAGCTACATCGTCGGTCTTGTGGGCAACTCGAACAGTCCCGTCTCGGGCATGACGATCACTTCGGTCTTGGTTGCCGGAGGCTTGCTCTACCTGTGCAACTACTCTGGAATGGACGCCATGGTCGCGACACTTGGGATCGCCGCGATCGTTTGCTGTGTCGCGTGCACGAGCGGGGATGTCTGCAATGACCTCAAGACGGGCTCCATCGTGGGTGCCGCACCCTTTCGTCAACAGATGATGCAGATCCTGGGGGTCGCCGTGGCTGCCTTCGTCATGGCACCGGTGCTGACGCTGCTGCACACCAACACCGAAGGGGGCATTGGCGGACGCGAACTCTCGGCACCTCAGGCAAGCTTGTTCGCAGAGTTGGCGCGAGGTTTCTTTGGTGACGCCGAGAGTCAGCTACCGTGGAATATGATCGGCTGGGGTGTCTTGGTCGGCGTGATCATTCTGGGAATCGATGCTTGGCTCAAGTCGTCGAAGTTTGGCTTTCGAGCCTACCTGATGCCGATCGCCGTCGGGATGTACCTGCCGTTTGGACTGGCGACGCCCATTTTGGTTGGCGGACTCTTGGCGCACTTCATTACACGCAAGTCGCCATCCGACAAACACGATGCATTGCTGCATCGCGGCGTGTTGTTTTCCTCGGGCGTGATCGCTGGCGAAGCATTGACCTCGGTCGCCCTCGCAGGCCTGGCGGCCGCATCGATTACCTCCGTCGGAATCAAATTCGGTGAGCAAACCGTGGGGGTCGCTTCCATCATCGCCGCCGCAATCGCCATCCTCGCTTTCGTGCTCTTCACTCGCCCGAAACACTCGGCCTGATTTTGGTGCCCCGACCGAGCCAACAGAATCGGCGTTCGGCTGGCGAGGCTCATGCACCAAAGATCGCGGATCGCTCCTTTTAAAAGCGGCAATTGGGCTAGAAAATCGCGGTTGAAAAGCCAGTGAGGACCGAGACACACATCAGTTCACCCCAGCGCAGAAGCTGGCGTTAAGGTCCGGCAAAGGGCGATTCGACGGCCCTTAGTCAAATCTCAGAAGATTTGAGGTGCATTTCGCATCGCTGGCTTTTAACGTGAGGTTCGCAAAAGGCGGATTGCGACCCACCCCACCACTCTCACTGCCCACCAGAGACATGCAACGATTGAAACCTGCGCTGCTGACCCTCGCTCTACTGATTCCGCTTGCGAATGCAACAAACGCTTCGGAGGTCTTCGAAGTCGACATGGCCGGCTGGGAAACGTTCGGCGAATTCGACAACCCAAACAACACACTGGTCACCATCGACCTTTTCCCCAACGCGGAAATCCTCTCGGTTGAGTGGATTGATCTTGAGTTCACGACCGAGAACGGTAGCTGGCAGAGCGAATTCATTCTGTCGGTCAACGACAGCGCTAACACCGGTGGGGCAGGCACGTTTTGGGACTTCGCCCCGGCACCCGGCGTTGATTCAGCAGGCACCTATGCCGGCTCGGGCGCATTCGACGACGTCAATTCTGAGTTCGGCAGCGGGCCCTTCACATTGCTAGCCGATGGACAGGCCACCATCTACATCTACGAGACGTTTGACGACCCCAATGGGGCAGGTGTCAACGATCGCGACGCGCTCGTCGCCCAAGGGACGCTTCGGATCACTACCGCGTCCGCCATTCCGGAACCAAGCAGCCTTGCCTTCATTGGTTGCCTGATGGGTGGCGTTGCAATGCGACGAAGAAAGCGGTAAGTGTCGCTGAGAGCAACTTTGGAGCGCGTTGCTGAGAGCAAGTTTGGAGCGCGCTGATCGGCCTCGTTTCCAGCAAATTGCATTGCATGAGTGAATGCCCGATGACGGCGAAGCCAGTCGGGCACTTCCGGTATTGGACAAAATCATGTCCGAAACCGTCACCACTCGATCGATTCAATGTCCTGGATCACCAACCGCGTTCGCCGATCGACGCCCTCTTTGGTGAGATGGTAGGGCGTGTTGAAAAAGTACTCACGATCGAATCGGTATCGCTCACACGGAGCGTCAAATCCGATTCCTCTTTCAGTGAGAGCATTATCAACGGCTTCAATGAGATGCCGCTGGTTCTCGTAGCTCGACGACAGAAAACACGCGGGCAGGATCACCAACGTTGCCCGACGTGACCGCACGGCCTGTTGAAACTCAACCACTCCGTCAATCGCCGTTTTGTTGAGCCATGGGTTTGGGGCAATGATTGGTGCGTCCGTGATTTCGGTCGGCTCGAGTCCCCAGTGTGCCACCGCATCGCCAAGCCGGTTAAAAGAATCACGTGTGTAGACGTCCGGCGTCGGTGGGTTCTGAACCAATCGCAAACGTTGGCAGAGCTTTGACAAGCTGTAGGAAACGAACTCGGGGAACAGCCGAAACTTCTGGTTGAACGAGAGTGTGTGCCGGCCCTCGGGGTAGACGTCGCAGACGGTCGCAACGAGTTCACGAGACCCGCCGTAGCTTCCTTGAAACTGGGAGTACTCGGGAATCAGAACCACCAAGTCACCGTCATGGATCGACGGTAAACAACTCAACATCATGAATCGCAGTCCGAGTCCGGCGTGCAGTCCGGTGTTAAATGCCGGTCGGTCAAAGTGGTTCGCCAACCGCTCCGTATCCATCCCAAAACTGACGTTGGACCCTCCAACCAGCAAGATCTTCGGCGACGGCATCTCTGCGACGGTCGCCATCTTCTGAGGCAACGCCCCCAACATGTCTCCCTCCACCAAGGAAGGATTCGGAAGAAGACTCGAACCCAAGACCATCAAGCCGAGGCAGACAACGAACAAGCCGATTCGAGTAAGAAAGCGTTTCACCGGAGAGTCTTCTCGGGCATGAAAAAAGGACAACGAAAACCAACGCATCCGAGTTGAACGACGATCGACCGATTCGATCGGTAGCGAACCCGCCGCTGTTTGGAGGATTGCGGCTCGAGCACCGTTTGAATCGCAATCGCGTGTGCTTTCGACGGATAGCTCGGTGAACAGAGACGTGGAGCAATCCTCACACCCAAAGGTCCCGATCGAGGCTTCGATAGCCGATGGCTTCGGCGAGGTGAATTTCGCTGATGTCCTCGTCGCCGGAGACGTCGGCGATCGTGCGGGAGACTCGCAGAATCTTGTCGTGGGCTCGCGCCGAAAGCCCCATCTCTTCGACGCTGTACCGAAGCATCTGCTGGCAACTGGAACTGAGTTCACAAAACTCGCGGACTTGCCGGCTGGTCATCTGCGCGTTGTAGCGGACGTTCGCGGGACCGTCGGCGAACCGCTTCGCTTGCACGTCGCGTGCGCGGATGACTTCGTCGCGCATCGTTTCGCTGGTCGTCGTCGGCGCCGTCTGCTTGGAAAGTTCTTCAAACGGAACCGCGGGGACTTCGATGTGAATGTCGATACGGTCCATCAGCGGACCTGCGTTCTTTACGACTCTCCGAAGTTTCCGTCGAGGCAAGGTGTTCATGGCAACTCTCTGACGTTTCAATCAGGCCAAATTCGCTGGATTTCAGCCAAATCCGGCCCCCGTTGATCACACAGCGGAACCGCTTTCCGCTCGGTCCCCACTGCTCGCGGTGCATGTCCAGCTCGACGCGATCGATAAATTCACGGAGCATGCGGTTGACGGTGTTGCCATCGTAGTCGGTATCCGCAATCGCCTCGAGCTTGCTCATCCACGCACTCGCAGCCTCCACTTGCCGCTCGATTCCGTCGAGGGCCTTCTCGGGTCCGGATGTGGCCATCGCCAGCGATCTCGCCACGGAGTCACGCTGATCTTGCAATTCTCGCAGCCGCCGCTCGACGTGCTCAATCATGTCGTTTGAGACCTCGACCAACCGCGTGCGTGCTTGATCGATCTGTGAGTCCAGTTTTGCAAGCTGTGCGCCTAGGATTGTCGACGCTGGCTCCGTGCCATCGGTCCCGTGGAGGATTTCACGCATTCGCTCTCGCACCGCATTGATATTTGCATCGCTCAATACCACGTCGAAGTACTCGGTCTTCATCGCCGTGAGGATCACCCGCAGACCATCGGCTTCGCGGATCGTGAAGCGCTCGCATTCGCCTGGGCGTTCGCGGTAGCTGTAGCAGGTGTATTGAGGCACGCCGTTGGATCGGTCGCAGAACATGCCATAGCCGCATTTTCCGCAGCGAAGGATCCCCGAAAGCGCTGTCAGCTTGTCCGGGTTCGGGTGCGTCTTGCGGGTGTTGGTCTTCAGCAGTTCCTGGACCACATCGAACGTCTCGCGATCGACAATCGCTGGGTGGGTGTCCTCAATGATTGTCCATTCGGATCGCGGGAGCGTTTTCATGCGGCCCTTTGGGTTTGGGCTGCCATCCCGGTACTTCGATGACGAACGCTGGTTGTAAATCATGTAGCCGAGATACCGCTCGTTCTTCAGGACGTTCGATATTCCTGTTGTTGTCCAGGTCTTGCCCTTGGGGCTCTTGATACCTTTGTCACGCAGCCACTGCGCAATGTTCCGCAGTGATTCGCCCGCGGCATACCGTCGAAAAATCTCCTGAACGAGCGCGACGTCTTCCGCCGGCCCAAGCTGCAACATCTTGTCGTCATCAACCACGTAGCCAACGGGAGGCACGCCTGCGACCCACTTCCCGGCATTGGCCAGTCCGTTCATCGCTCGAGTGACATTAGCAGAAAGGTCGCGCAAGAACTGATGCTTACCCTCCTGAACCACGTTGTATGTGATGCGGCCCGCCATCGAATGCCAATCGATGACTCCATCGGTTACGGTCGCCAAGTGAACCCCCGCCTCACGAAGCGGATGGATCCACCGGCCTGCCTCGATTGCGTCGAATCGCCCGAATCGGTCCTGGTTCCAGCAGAGGATTGCAATGAACTTACCGTCACTTCCATCAGCAATCATCTGCTGAAACTGCAATCGCTTGTCTGTCCGGTCACCGCTAATGCCGAGATCTTCATACCAGCGGTCGATGCGGTAGTTGTTCGCGTCTGCGAACGCCTCAATCTCAAAGCGCTGTTGCTCGGGAGAGGTCTCTTGCTTGTCCGTCGACATCCGGACGTAGCCGACTGCCGCTATCTTGCGTGGCATGAGCGCTTTCCTGTTAGCGGTGACTCCTGAGGAAAAAGAAGAGGGGAAACCGTTCAGGAAAACGGCGTTCGGTGATCAGCCTATCCCCCGCGTGTAGCGTAGCAGATCGCTCATCAGTCATCTCGCGAGAGCTTGTACTTGATCACCGAGAGCGTGTCGTAGAACCATTCTCGCCCCACCTTCTTTCGAACAAGGGGCCCGTGCTCGGCCGCCCTGTCAATCGTGGTCCTCGACAGATCGACGTGCTTGATGACCTCCCGACCGGGGCGCATTGGCTCCATGAGAAAAATGAGATCGTCCTCGCAAAGGACGTCCAGGTTCTTCTCAACGAAAGCCGTGAGTTCCGAGCGTTTGCTCGTAAGTGACGCGGCGGCCTCCGTCAGCTCCGCCCCAGCACCCAAAAGCTCAGCCTGCTTTTCCCAAACGCGTATCTCGATATCGAGCTCCATCTGCCGTTGGGCGGATTCCATGTCCAGCTCCATTCGACGCTTCGCAATATCGAACTGAACTTGCGCACGAACGGTCAACAATTCCCGATACCGGTTGACATCCACTTGCCTGTGCATGTGATAATCCTTGACCCACCACCGGTGAGCCGCTACCTTCGCAGGTGCGTACCGGGAGCGGGCCCACTCGTGGGTCTCATCCTGTCCTGAATAGTGCTACTTTGGTTACCAGGCCTCGAGCACTTTCACGAAACGGTTGCACACCTAGCTAAAGGGAGCGCCACTTGCCGGTGGTGGCTCCTTTTTTGCGTTGGTGCACGGGTGGATGGCCGTCGACCGGCCGGGCCCGCAAGAGAGGCGGACCACGAGCGCAACACATCGAGCCAGCCGCTATGCGGCCGGCGGCGAAAAACGCATTCATTGAAACCTTCCTACCGCGAGCTCGGTGGGGAGGGTGATATGGAAGCGGGTCGTTTAGGGATTGCACTCCCTCCTCGACCTCGCCGTTTTCTGTTGAGTCCGAATCTATCGGGCTCACGGGGGCGAATCTACACCAGCCCCCCGACACCCCACAAAAACGGCTCTTCAGGTGAATTCTTGAACGGCACCACAGAGGGGATTCGGCTTTTTCAAGACGCAGGGACTCCGTGTCAGGCGATGCGAATCCGGAGGTGTGTCGCGTCCAAGCCAATGCGCGGTGCCCCCGCATGCATGGTGTGAAATAGTTCTGCCTGGGCAGGATCGGAGAGCTGAGGATTTATCGAAGGTAGCGGGGCGGGTGGCTTGCCGCA
Source organism: Planctomycetota bacterium (assembly GCA_038520195.1). Lineage (GTDB taxonomy): Bacteria > Planctomycetota > Planctomycetia > Pirellulales > Pirellulaceae > Stieleria. The sequence continues at coordinate 11,232 of JBCBLJ010000017.1, read as the reverse complement.
ACCCATGGGATGGTGCAGAATTACGGGGGTTCTGACATTTGTCTGCATTCGTGTCGCCCCGGAGTTGCATATGCCTGCGCGTAAGCCAGTGACTGACGAGGAGAAGGCTCTAACGTTGAACTACCCCGCTCGACCCAAAGGAGATCGACAGCGCGCCGTGGTGTACTGGAAGCGAGAAGCATGTGATCTGGGGGTTTTCGGATCAGCCGAGTCATTCCACACGCTGCTTGAGCTTCGGCAGCACCTTGCGGCAGGCAACAGCCCTCCACGCATGGCCGAGCTGAGACGCAGCGTGATGGCAGAGAAGTCGTCAGAAACATCTGGGCTCATCGAAGAACGCGACGAGTTGCTGTCTACCCAGGCTGACCTCATGTGCCAGCTTGAACAGCTGGAGGCGAGGGCTAGTGAGATGGAGAGCTTGGAGGCAAGCCTTAGCCAGTCGCTGGAACGGCGAGATGACGCGATTAGAAAGCAGTCAGTATTGGTGAAGTCCCGGCGGGTCGAGCGTGCAGCAGTCGCTGCGGTGGGATTGATCTTCGCCGCCAGTCTCTGTTGGCACGCAGCCCGTAGTATGGTACTGACCCCCAAGGAGCGGGAAGTGGTTCAAGCAATGCGGGATCAGCGGTTGGATACGCTGGCTTCGCATCGAGAGAAGCACGCCGCTGGGTCGGATGCGGTGCGTAAACTCATGAGCAAGGATGGAGCCAAGGAATGGCTAGACGAAAAATTGGGCGAGCAATTGGCGCGGCACTCTCAATAGCGCTTTTGGTCAGCATCGTGGGAGCTGGAGCACCCACCGAACTGACAAACGAGACTCGAGATAGTCTCAAGAAAATCGGCATCACGCCGCAACCTTCTGTTTGCCAGGGCTGCGCGGCAGAAGAGGCGGCTTTGCTTGTGGCATCGATTGATCTTGCGGCAGCCTACGACGCGTACTCGGATGCTCAACAGGCGTTGATCGAGTGCGAAATGGAGCAAGGTGGCGGCCCCAGCCCATCACACCCGACCGACAGCGGCGAATCGATCCTGGTCAAGAACTGACGCTGGGTCCGGTTTCCGCTCAACTCTTTCCGAGCGGAAACATGTCCGAAGAAGATTTCGAAGTCCTCGTTACCGAATGCATCTCGCCGCCGACGGCTCCGTTGGCACGGCGTGCGGATCGGGTGGAGGGCTTTCTGGCCAGCCGCGTTCTCGCCGTCCTCCGAGGCGAGAAAGAGCCCGAGGGGACCGCGGAAGAGATCTGGGTGAAGGTCATTCGCCAAGAGGCGGCGCGGCGACGAAAGGCGAGCGCGGCGTGAGCCATCGCTTGTTCCACTGGATTTCCTGATCGGGTAGACTCCGGCAATGGCGAAAAGTGGCATCTTCATCGTTGTGGATGGAATTGACGGGGCCGGGAAGACAACCCAGGTTCAGCGGTTCTGCGATCTCTTTCGGCGGGCAAAGGAGGAGGTCTTGTGCTCAAAAGAGCCAACGAGCGGCAGGTGGGGCCAAGAGCTTCGTCGATCCGCTCAGGCCGGAAGGCTTGATCCAGCGGAAGAACTGGATCTGTTCATCAGGGACCGGCAAGAGCATGTGACCGAGGTTATTCAGCCAGCGCTGGATGCCGGTAGCGTCGTGATTGTTGACCGGTATTTCTATTCGACAATCGCCTATCAGGGCACGAGAGGGGCCGATGTAGAGAGCCTCTCGGCGCAGATGCGAGACCTGTTCCCAATTCCAGATATGGCGTTCTTCCTGGATCTTCCGGTGGCTTTGGCCATGGAAAGAATTGAGAGCGAGCGAGGTGACGCGCCAAACGAATTCGAAAAGGCGGATGCACTTCAGAAGTGTCGCGCTGTCTTCGAGAGCTTGGCACACTTTGATGAAGTGGAGCTGATCGATAGCAGACCCTCAATCGACGACGTAACGAAAGCGATCGGCAACGCGCTCCGAGACGGCCCGCTTGTGAAAAAGCGGTGCCGTAAGCCCTATGAGTGCGATCCGCTCTATTGCGCTTTCCGCAAGGCCGGTGAGTGTGAATGGGCGAACCTCTCCGCCGCACTGCCCGCGTGACCTGATTCGTCACTCACGACGCGACCATGGACGCACCCAAACCCAGGTGCCCCATGCTTTCCAACGAAGTGGTCGAGCTGCGTTCCCGCGGCACTGTCGAGCTGCAGGAGCTTTCGAATCGGCTTCAGGACCAAGCGGCCGCGATGGCCGAGTCTGAAGAGCGCCATGAATTGATGCGGCGGCAGAGTCTCATCGTCAGCGAGTTACTACGGCGATCGGAGAGCCGGCGGAAACGGCGTCGGGCTCGGTGAGGGTTTGCCCTGAAGTACGCGACTCTGGCCAGTTGGTCCAAAGGCCGAGGCTATCGTTCCTCTGCATAGTCTGGGTCTCGCCAGCAACATCATTCGGAGGTGACATTGCTGGCGAGGCTCGACCCATCTACACCGGCGGCGGCCCCGCTTCCCTATGCCTTCCCCAGGCGCAAGCGGGTGCTGCCGAGCAAAAGGGCCCGGTAGTCCCGTCTTTACACTTCACCGCGCCCCGTCGGCACTGAAGCCGCCTGAGGGGCAGACGCGGAGGAGAAGTCTGGCGGGGCGTCTTCACAGCGAACGCTCAATATTCACATTGCATCCCAGATCCATTCTCCCAATAATGGAGCTGCACGAACCTCGGGCCTCGTCTGGTGAATTCCGGACGGGGCTCTTTGTTTTGACAGGTATTCGCAAACCGCTAAGATCAGGGGTGTGGAGAGGTTCGTGCACATGGTTCGTGCTCCTCTCCGGGTTTTCGTGTTTTCTAGGGAGAGTGATATGTTACAGCCGATCTATCTTGATTCGGTGTTCGATGCCGTTCTGGAATCCGAGGCTAGCCCCTCGGCGCAGGATTTCCTGAAGGCAATCGTTGAAGACCCCAAGGTGATTGCGGCCGTCCAGGCTGCGGTTGAGAGCTTGGAGAAGACCGACGGTCCTCCTAAGCCAGGCCCTTCACCTGCCCAGGAGGTGCGACAAGCGCTGCTTGAGGTTCTCTCAAGCTAAGCAGATCGCCGATTTTGCTGGTAGGCTTGGCGCTGCATTCGTAGCACCAAGTCTGCCATTTTGATGACATCATCGATCGGTGCCTGCCGAGTCACTTCGGCAACCAATTTGCGCAGCGAGTCCTCGGCCGGTTTGTGCCCCATTTCAGCACAGTCGATCACTTCCTGGAATTGCCGAATCGATTGCTCTTCTCTACTCATGCTCGAGTGGTTACCGAAAGCGGGTTGCGGCCGTCAATACATTGTACGCAAGGCCGCCAACGAGTCGCGTCGCGAAATCACCCCTGGAGCCACCAAAGCACGGCCGCTCCGGAACCGGGTCCGGTGGGGCGTAGGGATTGAGGCTCATTGGGATTCCCGCCAATACGCCTCCATCTCGCGCTCGTACTCTTCTTCGTCCGGATCGCGAATTTGCTCAGGCTGCTGCCGATAGACCTGGATCAGAAAAACCACCATCAGCAGCAGAAAGCCCCATCCAACGATGTGGTTTTTCCAAGCTGAGAGCCAATCGCGAAGGCTGAATCGCGGGCCGTCGGCGTCCGGTGGGGCGTAGGGATTCGGCATTTCGATAATCTACCGTGCAGACGCGCCCTCGGGGGGATAGGATAGGGCCCCTCGAAATCTCAAGTCTCATGGCCAAGCGGGGGATCGGATGAATCAGCAGCAGCACCAACCACCACAACCACCGCCTCAAGTCGCTCAGCAGCCACCTCCGCACCCGCCCCAGTACGCGCAGCCACGGCCCCAAGTCGTGGTCGTTGACAACGGGTCTTCAAACGCGATCGCGGCGCTTGCGAGCTTCTTTTTCCCTGGGCTTGGCCAGCTGATTCAGGGGCGCGTCGGAGCTGCGTTTGGCTTCTTCTGCTTTTGGCTGTTCGGTATCGCGCTGTGCTTCGTGTTCATCGGCATCTTCTTCCTGCCGTTGGTTTGGATTGGCTCGATAATCGATGCGGCGAAGTTCCGGCGCTGAAAACTTGGGCGGATTCGCAACGCATCCTCCGCCGCCAAGAAAGTGCCGCTCGAGCTGACCGCAGCTGCCCCCGTAGATGGTGCAGCTCTGGCACCGCGCGCGAACCGCTCCCCAGTGTTCGCACTCACGACAAATCGCCATCGATTCACGGAGATGCTGGCGTGCGGAATGGAATCGCCTCGGCGCTGCCTTGGGCACGTCGCCGATCGTCACTTCTAGACCGCACTTGCACCGCGCGACGGTTGGCTTGTCCGCCGCGAACGGCCGACCGCACCGGCACTTTGCTACAACACCCATGACGCCACGCCGTTGATGAGCGTTGTTCCGTTGACGACTGCATTCACGACGTCATCGAAGGATGTCGTGTTTGAAAGCCCTTCGATGAGTGACGCTTCGAATCGCGGGATCGGATAAGGCTCCGCCGAAGTGTGGGCGGGGCTGTAGTAGCTTCCCGAGCCGCGTAACTCGCCCGGAGCGGTGAAGTACGTGTTGTAGTTGTCGCTGCCGATGACGTTGAAACTCAGATCCTGAATGGTGATGTCGACGTTTGCGAACTCGGCTGGAATCGCGTTAATGAACCCGAGCGAGCCGTCCTGTGGAACGTATCCGAGGATGTTCGCCGGAAATGTTCCGTAGGTCGTCGTCGGACCAAAGAGGCCGTTGCACTGGTTCTTGTTTTGCGACGTCCCTGCTCCATCGAGAAGCGTGGCGAGTGAGTCGCTGAACCGTCGCGTGTTGCTCTCATAGGTGATGTCACAGTTCGTGATGGTCGACCCGACGATTACCGGCCCACTTGCGCCGCTCGTGAATGCCGTGCCCGTGTACTCGAGCGATGGAATCCAGTAGCCGCCCGACTGAGGAGCACTGTTGATGATCGGCCAGTGCGTATCCCCATCGTTGTTGACGAGCGAATCGACAATCAGGAACGGATCCGGCAAGAAGACTGGTGAGCATTCGAGCACTAAAGCACCATCTTCGTAAATCACCGAGCTGTCCAGGATGCCACTCGCGAGCCCGATCATCTGCCCGTTGGTTGTCACCGAGATCGCGCCGGAAACTGCGCCGCTTCGTGATACCGTGATGACCACGCCGGAGTTGAGCGCCACGGACTCGCCGTGGTTATGCTGGCCGGTGACGACGATCGCCAAATGCGATGGCGTCGCGCGAACAGAGATGCCCGTGAATAAATCGAACGGCGTGCTGACCGTCGACGCCTCGCGAAAGAAGCCCGTTACTCCGCCGGCGGAAACGGTTCCGCCGGCTGGGTTGAGCGTGATCGCCACGCCCTCAACCGTGACGGTGGCGGAACTGTCGAAAGCAGCCTGAAAAATGTATGCGTCAGAAGATGGCGTAGACGCTGGTGAGAAAGTGCCATTGGCCGCAAAGGTAGCACTTAGTGCATTGCCCGAGATGCGCGTCAAAGTTCCGCTGGTGACCGCCCAATCGGCCTCTCGGTCAAGCCTGATATTGGGGCGGCAGGCAAGAACTCCGTCGCAGCACGAACAGCCTTTGTGCTTTACCCTCATCAGGTCACGCACTCCTCCCAGTTGGCCACCCACCGACCGTCAATCAAGGTTGCTTGAATAAAGACCGAGTTGCCAACCGCTTCATTTTCTGCCGCGTTGTGAACGGTGTCAGTGATGGCCGCGGCATCAGAATCGGTGAGTGCTGAGAGGGTTGCGCTGCTTGAGCCCGTCAGCTCGTATGCGGTGCAGACTGCGTTGCCGAGGGCTGTTCCCGATCGCACGGGAATCCCACCTGATGGTGACTGAAACCAGCGGATGAACTCGGGCCAAGCTCTTTGGATCCTGACTATCTTCTCGGTTCCATCACCGACCACCTCCCCGATCGCATCCTCACCGACGCACTGATACAGTCCTCCCGCGCTTTCGTAGAGCTTCCAAGTGCCTTGCTCGGGCCGCATCCGCGCCCCCGCTGTAATGTTGGAGTGCTTCGTGATGGCTCTCGCATCCAAATCAGGCGAACCGCTCCCGAATCCGTCTGCCTCGACTTCACGCGGCCCGTTGAACACGTACATGCCCTCGATGCCCCATTCGTCACTTGGCTTGTCACCGATGTAAAGGGTCCGCTCAAACTCCACCTTGGTGTCCGTGACTTGAATGCAGCCAAAGGGCGGAATCTTCTCACCTGACACGTTTTGAAAGACGAGTGGCGTTCGGCTTTCGGAGTGCACCCGCGGGCGGGAACCTCGCAGCTTGAATCCCGTTTGCCGGTACTCGGCGAGCATTGACAAGAGGTCTCGCGCACCGTCCGCCGCAAGCGTGTCGAGAAGGGCGACCGCTTCTTGAACTCGCTCGGGTGAAAGCGCGACGATTCGGTTCACGGCTTGGCTTGACCAGAGTTGTTGATGTTCATCGTGATTTCGTCCGACGCGGAGCCAACACCGAGGATCGCAACGAAGTCCCCGCTAGCGAGGTCGCTTTCAGGGGCGATTCCGCCGGCCGTTGCGCTCACAACGTAGACCGTCCCAACTGTGACCGTCGCGCCGGGATTGAGCTTGGCAGCACCCGACAAGAGCACCGCGTAACCATCGGTCGAGGCGGAAGAGAGAAAGACGCCAGCGATGGTCGCATTGCTCGCGCTGTCGGCTTGGGTGCGGTAGTACTTCGTTCCATCGAATCGGGCGATCTGGCCTTTGGTGACCACCTCGCCGACTTGCACGATTCGAACTTGACCCGTGTTCCCTTTGATGCCAACGTTTGCGGCGTTGATTGTGAGGTCTGCCATTAGATGAGCCCAAGAGCGTTGTAGGGGAGTGGTGGGTATCGCTGGAACTCCAGCCAATGCGGATCCGCGCCGTCCGCAAGTTGAAAGCCCTCCTCGTCCAGGTTCACCGGCCGGGTGAGCTTGTCATCGAATTCTTCGGCACCATTTACGATGACGCTTGGTAGGTTTCCATTTGCGTCCGGCGTTCCGCCAGGCTTGGCCATCCGCACCAAGAAGCCTTGATGGATGAGACGTGCGTACCAAGCTCGCTCGGGTGTTGTCCGCCACGGATACCGAAACTGAATCGACGCATCGACGTCCCAGTAACCGCCGCCGCCCTCTTCGTAGACTTGCTTTGCAGTGAAGCGGACGAGCCGCGCCGTGCCAGCGGGATAGCCCAAGAATTCGTCGGAGTTCACACTGTGACGATAGGCGTGTGTCGCGGCCGGGCTGAACGAATTGAACTTGCGTCGGATGTTGACAATTTGGTCAGCGAGCTTGACCGTAACACCTTCAATCAGCTCGCCGTTTGCGGTCGTGATTGGCTTGCCGTCAAAGGTCTCGTCAATTTCTTCCTCCGTCTCGACATCGGACCATGTGACTTCGGGTGGAGTCTGAGTTGCTGCGATGTGTGCACCGCCCGGCCCGAACTCACCGTCCCAGCTAACTGTCGCGGTCCAGTAGGTTGGCCCTGCTTTCTGAAAGTCAAAGTTCTTCGCAAAGATGGTCGGCAGGTTCGGGTACGGCTGCCCCGTCTGAATGTTGAGCAGCGCCCGCACTTGCTCCACGGTGAAATTTGCGGGCGCGGTAATTTGGTAACCGGTCTGAATCTTGGCCTTGCGCTGAATCCCGTTGTCGGTCGAGATGGAAAAGCCATCCCGAGACCACATCTGCGTTACGAGTGGGTCAAAACTCATCCGACATACTCCACCTGGAGTCCTCCGCCGGTGACACCATCCGCGATTCGCTCAAGCAGCGTATTCGATCGCTTCGTCTCAGCAACCGCTTCGCGCATGACCATTACTTGCTCGTTGTTCCGCGATCGACCCGCGAGCAGCCTCGATTCTTGGGCCTGGAGAGACTGGTTCCCCTGTGAAGCCTCGGGCGCTTCGATGCTTCCGGTGAGCCCTTCCCAGAAATCACCAAGGAACTGTGTCGCTTGACCGCTGACACCATCCCAAAGGGTCGCAAGCGAATCGACGGCACCGCTGCTATCTAGATTGAGGTCGACGGTCGGCACGTTGCCGGCGACCTTGTTCGCTTCGGCCGCAATGTCCTTGGTGCGAGCCGAAATACGCTTGAGAAACTCCTCGGTGAATCCAACCTGGAAGTTATCCGACCGGTCCTTAAGCACCTTTTCTGTCTCGGTCATCGCTCGCTTGGCAATCTCCGGCATTGCGGAGGTTTGAGCCTTAAAGCCCTCGAGCAAATCGCCCTCCATTGCCTTTTTCAGATCGCCAACAAAGTCGCCGGTGAAGGCTGTCTTTACCGCGTTGGCGATTGCCTTGGTTACACGTCCAATTTTCTGGCCCGCGTTGAAAGCGATGGTGGTTGCGCCGTTGAACGCATCGGAAAGTAGGTTCGTAAAGTTCTCCGCGAACCATTCGAGGTACGCGGGAGCCCGAACCGTGAAAGCGTGCTTGATGTCCTCGGCGATGGTCACAAGGTTGAGCGCGATTCGATCCTTGACAAAAGAGACCACGCCGGGCGCTCGCTCAAAAGCCAATCCGACGTAGGTAATCGCTGCGACGGCCGTGTCCCGGAACGACTGGATAGTTTCGGTGATGGACTGCGACGTCGCTTCAACAATCGCACCATTGCCACGGAAGCCGGCGGTGAATCCAGCCCATGCATTCACGATCGTGTTTACCGTTACGCCGATGACGTCACCGAGCGCGTTGAACGCATTCATGGAAACATCGATAACGGGACGCATGCTCTCCATGTTTCGGTTCACCGCTTCGATCGCGGGCTGGAGCGACGAGCTGATCGCGTCCGCCATCCGCGCAAAGCCTTCGTTCCATAACTGCCGAACAGGAGCGAACAGTGCACCAACTGATTCCGTCATCGACTGCCAGCTATTCGTCAGCCGTTCATTGCTTCCGGCCAACGTGCTGGATGAGTCGACTCGCTGTGCCAGCCCGTCGTTAGCGACCTTCATCACCGCCGCAAGCTTCTCTTCATCGCTCGCCATCGTCCGGAGCTGGGGAAGAAACTCCGCGAACGCTTCGGTATTGCCGTTTAGTGTTTCGTTGACCTTGCGAAGCGAATCCTCCAGGCTCGCGCCCGTGGCTTCTGATAGGCCGATCGCCGCCTTGGTCACGTCTTCGAGCTGGTCACCCTGAACGCCCCAAGCCGACGCGTTCTTGATGAGCCCCAGCGTCACTTCATCACCGACGCCGACAACGTTTTGAAGCTCCGCTGACAGTTCCTTGAGCGAATCAAATCGGGCCGATTCGCCGACCAACTCAAGCTGCTTTTTCAGCCCCCGCAGCGCCTCCTCTTGCTGCTCGAATGCGTCGATTGAGCCACTTAGGCCACCGAACACGGAACCCAGTCCGGACAGGGCAAGCTCAGCGCCCTTGATGACTCCGCCAATCACCGACGCAGCGACCGCCAAGTCTTTGAAGCCGATTTCCATCTTTTGAGTGGACTTCGCCGTCTTGTTCGCCATCTGCGAGACGGCGCGAGTCAGCTCACGAGTGCTTTGCTCAACCCCTTCGAGCACTTCGGTGGCCATATCCTTGGCACCGATCGGAATTGTGATGTCATCGGCCACGTTTCATTGCCTCCGCATGGAATTTGGCCTCGTCGCTTCGAAGCATCTGCCACATATCTACGAACCAAGCAGACTGGTCCATCAAGCCGCCCGAGACCGGTAGCACGCCGTCTCCGCATAGCCCAATGATTCGTATCGCGTCCATCAATTCCCGGCCCACGTATTCGATTGGCGGTTTATCCAGGGTGAAGCAGCCGAAGCCGTCACACGTCGGGCAGTCTTCACCGTCAATCACCATCTTCTCGTCGCACGTCGGGCATCCAATTTGAATGCCTTCGGTTTCGTCTCGCTCCAGCATGCCGCACCGTATCGCGGCGGCGACCCTTACTTTTTTGCGGCATCGGCCCCCACCGCTTGCCCGGCCAAGGTCTTTTGAAGTAGGTCCATGGCAGACTTTTCGTTGAAGGTCTCAAAGGTTTCGTCGGTTGCAGTCGGAATACAAAGCTTGATCCCCTCCTCGATGAGGTCGTAAAGGCGATCGACTGAATCGAGCCCCACATCGTCGCCGTGGTTGCGCATGTCCTTGAGGATGCCGATTGCCCGCCGTTTCGAACGCATCCCGAGCGAAACGACATCGACCTTCCGCCCGCTCTCGAGCGTGACTGTCAACGGCTCGCCAGGCTCAAGAAATACCGGCGTTGCCACTGCTGTTTTCCGCTTTTTTGCCAAGGCTAGGTCTCCAGCGTGTACGTGATTGAGACGTCTTGATCGTTGTTCGCACCGTTGCGGTTTGCGTTCCAGGTGATGTCGTTGATATCGAGCCCGCTTCGTTCGCCTTCCTGGGCGTTCATGATTTGGGCGCGAGGAATCGCAATGGCGACCGACGAAGAACTGGCTCCATTGAGCGTCAGAGCCCACGCGGCTTCGGTGCATCCAATCCAATCGCCGTAGGGGTCTTCAGTCGCGACCAGCGATGCCTCGGGGTTGGCAACGAGCGTTGGATTGCGATCGGTGATGAGCGCCCCGAAATAACCCGATGCTCGCGACGGGTCTTCCCGCGGCGTGATGGTGTTGCCCATGTCCAGCGTGACTTGCTCGACTTTCTGCGCAACTCCGTTGTAGGTTGCGGTTCCAGACGCAAACCGGAGAGGCTTCACCGTCGACTCGGGCACAGTCAGCAACGCCTGATCGGTCACGGAGTCCCAAGCACCCTGAAACTCGAATTCGAGGTAGGCCATCCGTCCGCTTGGAGCGACCAGGCGAACATTCCCGGCCGCACCGTGGATCTGCTTGCGAAGCCCATCCTCGTACAGCGCCGCAGTAACGTTCTTGACGTTGGTTCCGGGCGCTTCGCTGCTGGGCTGAAAAACGTTGGTTGACGGCACGAGCCCGCAACCAGGAAAGCACCGCGCCGCGTAGCTCGGTAGCGCCGTGCCGATCGTCAAAGGCACCTTGAATGAGATCGTGCCCATTCGAGCGCCCGGCACCGCGGGAAGCTTGTCAAAGCTGCCTTGGTTCTGCCGCGCTTCGGTGGCGATCGTTGGCTGGGCAACGCACTCGTAAGCATCGAGTATCACATCGGCATTCGCCAGCGTTTCGGCGGTCCCGGCCGTCGCCTCGATCTTGACGGCCAGCACGCGTTTCTTTCGGAGAAGGGGCATCACTCGGCCTCTTTGGTATCGGGTGCAAATTCGCTCGCCACATCCGTGAACTGAAGCACGATGCTGCGGAGCTGCTTGGTTGTTCGTTCGCCGTCATCAATCAGTCGGAATTGACCATCGGTCGAAACCG
>JBCBLJ010000223.1:0-10599 GCA_038520195.1 Planctomycetota bacterium | reverse complement strand
CTCGACTGCCAGGCAAAGCACGTTTTGCCAACGTCGCAGAAAGGACTGCTCCAACTCTTGGTGCCCCTGCGGGTGGCGCTCGAGATGGGGACGACTGTTGGGCGCCGGCGCGGTGATCACCGAGATCGTGAAAGGCTGGGTCAGAAATCCGCCGTTCCCACGGACCCTGAAAAATGGCACGTCGGGCGAGTAGATCATGTGGTCGGTGTAGAGCAGCGAATCTTGCCGACGGTTCGCTTCATAGTATTCCATGCACTCCAGCAGGCACGGGTACAAACCCGAGCAGCGGCAAAGATCTTCTTCCTGTGCCTTGGCGCCATTGAGGAATCCGCCGCCGGGGTTTCGCGCCGACGCGAAATTCAGCAGTGCGGTCTTTTCGACTTGAGATGCCAAACGCTGCGCGGCAACCTGCGTCGTCTCCTCGGAGAGTTCGATGCCTGGATCGGCACCGCGAGGTGGCGACGAGCGAAGACTTTCCAGTTGTGCAGGTGAGTACAGCCGAGTGCCGAGGCGAGCCGAGTCCTGCCATCCTCCGATGGCGACCGTACGGCCTTCGACTTGGTAGTTGCCTCGCTCCAAGAGCTCCAACACCTCCCGTGCGTTTTGCTTCAGCTTTGTCCGATTCTCATTCATCCTGCTACTTCAAATCCCTCCGATTCATTCACTCCTTCTTGACCAGACACGTCGATAAGCGGCTGGGTTCGTTTTACCGCGGGTGAGGTCGGTGTGACACGGTACCAACACAACGCGAATCCGCGCACCAGGTCAACCGCATCACAGCGAGGCGGCTAGGCGGCCTGCGAATAGAGCGTCCAAGAAATGCCACCGATGCTGACCAGAAAGATCACGGCGCCCAACACGACGGTCACCATGGAAGTATCGCGATCATCCAAGAGAATGCAGTCGCCAGGATTTTCCTTGTCGTATTGAACGGGGATCGGCATGTTGAGCAAGACTTCATCGTAGTAGCCGCTGCTGACACTGAAAGTCCCGTCGTATTTCGAGCCGCCCTCGGTCTGCCAGGCTACTTCCAAGTGATAGCTTCTTCGTCCCTTGCGTCCACGTTTCTCCCAACCATCGGTGACCACGCCAACGGTCTTGATGCCAGTGGCCTCGATGTGGCGGCGATGCATCATGTTCTTGATGCCAAAGAAGCACATGGCCGGGCCGACAAAGAACATGACAATAAGGGCGATGTGAAGTCGGTTGAACTCGAATCCGCCGTCTCCGCCACCACCAGCCGAAACCTCTCGTTCTTCTGCACTCTGGGTGTATCCACCTGCCGCCGCCAACGCAGCTTCCTCACGGCTGCGTTGTCCATGTGAGGAAGACGAGGGTGCTTGCGCCGCGGGAAACGCCGACGGAGACGCCGCAGAAACTGGCATCGCTGCTGATGAAGGGAAGGTGCCGGCGGGCGCCGAAGGAAAGGCGGGCCCAGCGGGATTGCTCGGTAACTCGTCCCATGCAACGGATTCGCCCGGCGCGGCCGGGCTGCTGGCCGAAGACGTCTGCGCGCTGGCGGACATGCGCGATGTGCCGCCTTCAGGCATCGCGGCAAAGGGATCGTCGCCGCTGCCGAGCTTAGCGACAAACGGGTCGACGGCGGCAGACGCGGGGCTCCCCGCTGGGGACGACTTTGGAACGGCCGAACCCTTGATACTGAGCCGTCGCTGGCACTTCGGACACTGGACCTGCTTTCCGGCCGACTGCGTCCCGACTTTCAGTTTGACACCGCATGGACACGCTACAACAAGCGACGCCGATTTCGGTTTGGGCGGTGATGGGGCCGCCGCATCGATGGCCAAGATCTTTCCGCAAGGACACTTCACCTGTTTGCCGCGTTGCTCGTCGGCAATCTTCAGCCGACGCGAACACGCCGGGCAAGCAATCTGAAAGGACATCGGCACACGCTTCAACTGCGGGGGGCCATCGGTTCATCCGAGAGGACCAAGATTACCGACGCGAAGAGACGTTCTCAAGAAAGAAACCTCGGCGGACAGAAGAAGTTTCCCCCGCGATCCAGCGACGATGTTCACATGAACAGTGCGCCGATTGGCCGCGCGACTATTTCAAGTGCTGATCGAAAAAGGCGACGGCAAGGTTCACTAAGGCCCGCTGATTCAGATCGCCGCCGCGAAGTCCGTGGCCACCTCGAACCAAACGCAAAGTGACATCGGTGCCGTTCTTCACGAGCGCATCGCGAAGAAGCTCGCTTTGGTGCGGCGGAACCAGTAGATCGCCTTCGCCGTGGATGATCAAAAATGGTGGCAACGACCGACCAGGAATGTAGGTGATTGGATTCGCCTTGGCCGCGAGCGACCGGTAAGGCTCGGATTGAATCGGTCCGCCCACGAGAAGAGACTCTGGCGAGTCGGCCGCATTGTGTGTCAGTCTTGAGCCCGGCAATCGATGGTCGTCCATCTGCAACAAGTCGGTCGGTCCCCAGAGGTCGCAGACCGCTTGGACACGACTGGAGTGACCGGCATTTGATTGGGTTTCAAACTCTTTCGCGTCAGACGTTCCCAGCATCGCGGCGAGGTGACCGCCGGCGGAACTTCCAATGACGCCGATCCGATCTGGATTCAGTCCATACCGCGCACTGTTGGCGCGGACCCAGCGAATCGCCGCTTTGCAGTCTTGAATCTGAGCCGGGAAAATCGCTTCTCCGCTCAAACGATACTCGACATCGACCAGTGCGTAGCCTCGTGTCTCGACTCCGCGCGCCCGTCCGCCATTGCCTTTGCTTCCGCTCTTCCATCCGCCTCCGTGGATGCGCACGATCACGGGTAAGAGGCTCTTCTTGGCTCGCGAATCAGCCTTCGGTACATAAAGATCCAGGCGCAGCTTTCGTGACCCGACTGCTGTGTAAACCAAATCTCGATGAATCGTTACATTTGCGTCTTGTTGACCGCCCCCTTGATCGCCTTGTCGACCAGCCATGCGGGACTTTCGATACGCCACGTCTTCCTTGAGTGACACCTCACGATCGCCGTCGGTATCGATCCGATCAAATAGTCGCTTGTTCTTGCCCGGGAACTCCTCCAAAGACAGTGTCCCGTTGCCGTCTTGATCCCGTGTTTTGATGAAGCGTTTTGCGATGGCTTCGATCGAGTCGTTGGATCGGGTTTCTTGCGCACCGCAGCGACCAATGCCTAAGAATAAAACCACGATCACGAACAAAGACGTTTTCATGACAATCACTCCGACTTCGTCGGAATCCGGGGAATCAGTTCGTCGATGCCTTCGATGATCAAGTATCGTTGGTCGAAACGGGCGCCGCTCAGCTGTGTGTGGACTCCGCTGGGCCACAAGACTTCGATTCGATCAAACGCGTCGCCGCCGGGAAATGCGAGTTCGACGTAACTTTCGTCTGAACAGAAGTAGCCGTCGCCCGCGGTCACCCATTGCGAGACGCTATCGTCATCTCGAAACACCGTAACCTTCGCTCCGATCGCATCACGTTCGCTCTGCCGACCGACAAGTTCGACCTGCACGCTTGATCCAGCGGTGGATGTCTGATTCTCAAGTAGCGCCGTTGGCGCTTCGAGGTGACCGATGACCAGATCTGTTCGGCCGTCTCGATTGTAGTCCGTCATCACCATGGCTCGGCCCAAGTACTCTTGGTCCCAGTAGCCACTCGGGTCGTCGATGCTCGCGCTTTCAAATCTGCTGCCATCAGCCATCATCATCTTGGGCCTCATCTTGTATCCCTGATCCATGAATCGCATGTCGAAGATGTGACCATTGGTGATCGCCACATCAAGCGCCCCGTTTCGATCAAAGTCGAGCGCCTTGGCCCCGAATGCAACCACATTGAGCGAGAGATCGCGGATGCCCCTGGCGACGGCGACATCACGAAAGACACCGCCCTCGCGCTGCAGAAACAGATTGTCGGACTCGCCCCGATAGTTGCCGACGTGCATGTCCAATTGTCCGTTTCGATCGAAGTCGCCCGTCGCGATGCCCATGCAACCGTTTGCAAGACCGCTGAAGCCACTCGCGAGACCGCGGACCGCGGCGGAATCAACGAGATCACCTCCTTGGAACTTGAGAAAATGGTTTTCTCGCAGATCGTTGCCGACGAAAACCTCATTCCGACCGTCACCGTCAAAGTCACAGACGATGATGCCCAACCCCGTCGCCGGCTCGGCGATCGACGGCGCGACTTGTCGCGATGCAAAGCCGCCCCGGCCATCCGCCAGAAACAGTCGATCCGATTGGGGCAAGAAAAGCAACGGTGACGGCAACTCAAAGCCTCCTTCGAGACTCCGTTTTGGCTCGGCGAATCCTCCGTCCGTCTCGACGTAGTTGACTTCAAACAAATCGGGTATGGCATCGCCATCCAGATCCGCGATGGCGATGGACGAAGTGATGTGATCGCCCCCTGGACCGAGCGATTCGGTGCGTTCGACATAACTTCCGTCGCCTTGGTTGATCAAAACTCGATTCTTTCCAAGTGCGGCGAGATACAGATCCGGGAAGCCGTCCTGATTGATGTCACCCACGGCGATCCCCGAGGAGTACTGGAAGTCCAGGGCGGAGGCGAGCTCCGTGACCTCGCGAAACCGACCCGCCAAGTTGCGGCGTAGTTCACTCGTTCGACGCGAGAGCCCCTTACCGGGCTTGCAGCCCCCTTGGCCAAAGTACAGATCCGCCCAGCCGTCGAGATCGTAGTCCAGTGCTGCGATACCGCCGCCGACAGACTCATACAGCGCGATCGGTTCCAACTGAATCGCCTCGTCGTGGTACCACTGAAAGTCCGCGTTCACTTCGGCCGCGACGTTCACCAATTTGGGCGAGGTTACCGCGCTGACCGGCGTGGATGGCTTTGGACCCGTCCGTGTGTCTTGCCCCAGCACCGGAGATGGGATGGGGAATTCTGCGGGATTCACTCCCAACGTCGCGTTGTCGAATGCGACGCTCACGCCGTCGGGCAACACGAGCACGTCGCGCCTTTTTTGCGCCAGTAAGTTTTGTCGGCCCACATCCGACTCGGGGATCATCGTGCCCGTCCAGGCAAGCGCCTCCAGAGGCCGGCCGAGCGGTAACAACTTCGCCGCGAGATCATTGATCGCGCGATCATTCGTTGGACTCTCGCTCACACGTCGTCCCAGCGTCTCAGTCTCGGCGATCGCGATTCCGCGGTAACGAAACTGCTTGGCGTCCTCGATCCGGCCGATCGCCTTCATGCACTGCTGTAATCTCTGAAAGGCGATACGCATCGTTGGGTCGATTTGCACCGCACGCAGTAGCGCGCCCGCGGCCATTGGGAAGTCACCTTCGTCGATGAAATAGCGTCCCAGCGCACACCAGTAGTCGGCCAGTTCCCGAACACGCTCGTCGACGTCCCCGTGCACTTCGGCAAACTTCGACGACTGCTGTTGTTCCGCCAAGACCCGCAACTTGAGTGCGAGGTGCGCCGGCGACGACTCGCCAACCTCAAGTACCTTTGCGGCCTCCGCGTATCGCTCCGCCGCGACGTACCACCGGGCGCGCCGAAGTGCCGGCCAAGACGAGAAGCGTTGCGGCGGCTCACTCCCGACGGGGACCGGAAATAACTCATTGCGACGAATCAGGGAGAGCAGATGCTCCAGTCGCGGCCGACCGAATTGACATAACGAGTCGGCATGTTCGCTCGCCTCTTGTCGTCGTCCTCGGTGGTTTAACAGTTGCCAAAGCTGATGTCGCCAGCGTGGCTCGCGCGGTTCAAGCTCCACGATCGAACGAAGCGTTGTTTCCGCCGTTGAGAAGTCCCCCAGCGAGATCGATTGGCCGACCAACAGTCTCGCGACCTCGGCGGCAAGTGCGCACGATTCAAGGTCCACCTCGCGAAGCAACTCCAAAACTCGCTGCGGCCGACGACGTTTGGAGGCGATCTGTGCGGCGACCAGAACCGCTTCGTCTGACGGGTCAGTGATCAATACTTCTTGAATCATCGCGGCAGCGGAATCCAAGTCACCCGACTCGAGCTTGGCCCGCGCTTGACGCAACGACGACGCGTCTCGGTCCTCGGTCCCCTGAGTTTCCTCGGGTCGATCCAGCGGTGGCTTACCGCAGCCCATGATTGACAACGCGATGACCGTCAGGGCAAGGTACAGCAGTTTCGGCGATGCGACGAAGCGGATGGACATCTCACCCCAAGAGTCGGGTCTATCGCGCTGACAACACATGATACGATCGGCGCTTGCCGACGCAATTGAACCCCCAGAGAATAACATGTCGGATGAACTCACGATCGGCCTCGCCCAGATCGCGCCGATTTGGCTGCGACGAGACCCCACGATCGAAAAGGTTGCCAGTTGGGTACGCAAAGGTGGCGAGCAACAGTGTGACTTAATCGTTTTTGGCGAATCGCTGATCCCCGGGTATCCCTTCTGGTTGGAACACACCGAGGGGGCACGTTTTGACAATGACTTTCAAAAACAGCTCTTCGCGCATTACCTTTCCGAGGCGGTTGACCTGGAGGCGGGGCATCTCAATCCAATCTGCGAGGCCGCACGCGAGGTCGGCACGGCGGTGATGCTCGGTTGTTACGAACGGCCCCGGGATCGCGGCGGACACACCGGATACTGCTCACTCGTCACGATCAGCCAAACCGGCGAAATCCTCGGATCGCACCGCAAGGTCATGCCGACGTATGACGAGCGGTTGGTCTGGGGCATCGGAGACGGGCATGGTCTCAAGACGTTTCCGCTCGGCCCATTCACCGTCGGCGGACTGAACTGCTGGGAGAATTGGCTGCCGCTACTTCGCGCCGCTCTGCTTGGGCAGGGCGAAGACCTGCACGTTGCGATTTGGCCCGGGAGTCCACGCAACACCGTCGACATCACGCGATTCGCCGCGATGGAAGGCCGGTCCTACGTCGTCTCGGTGAGCGGGCTACTCGGCAACCAGCATCTTCCCGACGACATCCCGCACGCCGCAACACTGCGCGACGCACTACCCGACTGGATGGCCAGTGGAGGAAGTTGTCTCGCGCGACCCGATGGAAGCTGGCTGATCGAACCGCTCGGCGCGGAGGAGAAACTCGTGACCGCCACCGTAACCCACGAGCAGGTGTTGCAGCAGCGCCAGAACTTGGATGTTGTGGGACACTATTCACGGCCTGACATCACACGACTGATCGTGAACCGTGAACGGCAAAGTACGATCAAGTTGGTGGACGACGGCGAGTAGTGTCAACCGCGGAAGCGTTTCGTCAGAGACGTTGCGCTACTGCGAGCAGGAGACCCGCGTTTCAGGATTCGCCCGCGGTGACTTGGATGCAGCGGTTCGATAGCACATCGACTATGCTTGAGGGCCCGACGCATCGCTTGGTCGTTCAGTGAAGCTGTGTGGACAACGAAAGACCCTATCGCGCGATCTCGACGGAACGTACCGCGCTCCATGTCCTTCCCATCACAGCGGACGTATCGTTGATGGGCGTCGTTCCCAACCAAATCCGTCATCGCTTCCCCCGCTCCCACCGGTTCGCTTCTCATGCTGAAACACGCTCTTGCCATTCTTTTCCCGCTGCTGTTTCTCTCCGCCTCGAATTGCTCGGCGGCTGCCAAACCAAACATCATCTTTGTGCTCGTCGATGACCTCGGTTACGGTGATCTTGGTTGCTATGGGCAAGGGCTGATCAAGACCCCGCGACTTGACCGAATGGCCGCCGAGGGAATGCGGTTCACAGACTTTTACGCGGGCAACACTGTTTGCGCGCCGTCGCGAAGCGTGCTGATGACCGGGCAGCACATGGGACACACTTACGTTCGCGGTAATGCGAGCGGTCCTGACATGTCCAAGCAATCGCTTCGAGACGAAGATGTCACGGTCGCTGAGGTACTGAAGTCAGCGGGTTATCGCACGGCGCTGTGCGGCAAATGGGGTCTGGGCGATGATGCGACCGGCGGGCGCTCGGGACTTCCGCGCAAACAGGGATTCGATTTCTTTTACGGCTACCTCAACCAAGTCCACGCGCACAATTACTACCCCGAGTTTCTCTGGAAAAACGAAACCAAATCACCGCTCAATAATGTGGTCAAGCGTTTGGATCGATCGTACGGAGGCTTCACCGGAGGTTGGGCGACCAAGCGTGTCGACTACAGTCATGACCTCATTGCACAACAAGCGATGCAGTTCATTCGCACCAGCGCAACAGACAAGTCGACGCCATTCTTCTTGTACCTCTCACTGACAATCCCGCACGCCAATAACGAGGGCACGCGAGGGACGGGCAACGGTCAAGAGGTTCCCGACTACGGACAGTACGCGACAATGGATTGGAGCGATCAAGACAAAGGGCAAGCGGCGATGATCTCACGGATGGACGCGGACATGGGCCGTCTGCTCGATCTGCTCGACGAGTTGGGAATTGGAAAGGATACCGTTGTGATGTTTTCCAGTGACAACGGCCCCCACGACGAGGGCGGCCACGACACCGAACGATTCGATCCCAACGGACGTTTGCGCGGAATGAAGCGAGACCTCTACGAAGGCGGCGTTCGAGTCCCGATGATCGTACGTTGGCCGGAGACAACGCCCCCGAACGTCACGTCAAATCACATCGGTTACTTTGGTGACTTGATGGCGACCGCCGCCGAACTTGCTGGTGTCGAGTGCCCCCAAGAGACCGATTCCATCAGCTTCGTACCGACGATTACCGGTGCTTCCGACCAGCAAACGAAGCACGCCTACCTGTATTGGGAATTCTACGAACGCGGCGGCAAGCAAGGCGTTCGGGCCGGAAACTGGAAAGCCGTTCGCATGCCTTGGGGCGTCGACGGCAAGACCGAGTTGTACGACCTGAGCAAAGATCTCGGCGAAACGAATGACGTCGCGGCCGCGAACTTAGAGGTTGTCCGCCGGCTCGAAGCCATGATGGAAGAAGCGCATACGCCGCATCCGAATTGGCAGGTGCGCGGCAAGAAACGGTAGCTCGGCCACATCGCCGAGCCATCAAGTCTTCAATCGGTCGATGTCGGGACCAGCGACGGAGCGAACCCTATGTCGAACGGAGCATTGCGACTGGGATCCTTCGCGAAATCACCTCCATCGTCCTTGCCGTTCTCGCCCACGCCATAGACCAGCCAACCCTCTGGCCGTCGGGCAACGATCAAGGGCTTTCGCGAAACGGGGTCCGTACGTATGGCAAGCGGAATCGATTCAAGATCCACTTCCGCCTGATCCTGAATCCTGAGCGCGATGCGAAGACACCTCAATTTGGTGTCCGTCGACTCTTGGACGGGCACGACTTGCGACAGGGCGGGAACCGTCATCTTGGTCACGACCTTTCGAAATCCATCGTCGGACAGCTCGGCGAACAGTTCTTCTTCGAGAAAGGTACGTTCGGTTCTCGGCTTGCCCACCAGTTCGATCAACTGGTTCATGATGCGAATATAGGCGGCCTCGTCATCGTTCAGATACGCCTGACCAATCCAGCTCGACGTGAGAAAGCCTGGAAGCGGTGTCGCGGCGACTCCCTCTCCGACGTTACCCTGGCGCATCTGGTCGAAGGTCAATAGTCCGATGGCCCGTTCCGCTTTGAGGGCGTTGA
The DNA here is from genome assembly GCA_038520195.1 of Planctomycetota bacterium. GTDB lineage: Bacteria > Planctomycetota > Planctomycetia > Pirellulales > Pirellulaceae > Stieleria. The sequence continues at coordinate 1,061 of JBCBLJ010000223.1, read as the reverse complement.
CCAGCCCCGCCTGATTGTCGATCGAGGCCAAGACCGCGTCCAACTCGTCGCGAACTGAGTCGGAGGTCGAAGTCGAGACGAGCACGTGATGGGCCGCTTCAAGCATCTGGTCCTGAATGCTAAGGGCCATCAACCACTGAACGATCATCGGCTCGGTGGACACCAATTGCTGAAGCTTCAACCCGTCGATGCACGTCCTCAACGCGTCGTCACCCTGGTCACGCGAGGCCAGGACAATCGACCGCGCGCCGAGCATCCGCCCGGCTGAGCGAAACAGACTGCCGTGCGTCAATAAAACACCGTATCCCAGCGAGTGATCGATCTCCGAACGAAAGCCGTGGGCCGTCGCCGCCTGCGACAGAAGCGAGAACCCCTCCTCCGTCTCATCCACGATGTCTCCAAGCCCCTTCAATACTGTCGGGCTGATCTGTTGCCCGGCGGGAATCAAATCGGACGAGGTCCCTTCACCGTTGGCCAAAAGCCGTTGCTCAAACGCATCCGAGTACGGTTTGAGACGCATCAGGTAGTAAAACGCGTTGTGCCGCTCGGGTAGCGGTGGCGTTGCATACTCAGTGTAAACCACCTTGTCGCCAGCGGACTGAATCTCGGCACGACCCGCGGAGACCGTTGACCCCGTCGTTCGGGCAAGCAGGAACAATGAGAGGAGGCTCATCAGCGACAACGCGACGAACGCGATCAGCGCGATTTTGACGTAGTTCTTCATCGATCTGTGAGCGGGTGGACGAGCGTCGAAAGGATTGGGCATGATGTTACCGGCCCCGCAGGCACAGGGCGGCGCGGGTCTGGGCGTTGAATTCCTTCCTTTTCGAAATTCGGCGGATCGCAGCCGAAAAACGCAATCCACTCGTTGAGCTTTTCACCAAACCACCCCTCTCGGAGACCCCGACCGATGTCGATTGCAGGCCATTTCTCACGAATCCTCATTGCTGCCACCCTCTGCCTCGGGGTCTCCGAGAGGGGTGGTTTGGTGAAAAGCTCAACGAGTGGATTGCGTTTTTCGGCTGCGATCCGCCGAATTTCGAAAAGGAAGGAATTCAACG
>JBCBLJ010000274.1:0-9388 GCA_038520195.1 Planctomycetota bacterium | reverse complement strand
GCACTTTTGGTTCCTGACAGACTTTCCGACCAATCGGCTCACCCCAAGTTTTAGGTGTCATAGGCCACTAGTGCTGCGGGAACGAATTGATCTTGCTTGGTAACCCGACGCGTGAGCGAGGGAAAGGCTGGAATCCCTCGCTCACGCGTCGGGTTACCGTTTTTCCAGGCAGGGTTATTTAATTCCCGCGGCACTAGAGACCCATCACCGTCCCAAACGCCAACATCATCGATCCACCCAAACCGGCCAAGAACAGCCCAAGTGTCAGGATGGGATGCCAAATTCCATAGTACGTGCCGTACGCTTCGATTGCGGGCCCCGTGGTGAAACAGATATTCGCGATCACCCCGGCGATGCACATCACGGGAAAGAATCCGACATCCCAAAGGACGTTTGGCCGAAGAAAGAACGCCACGCCGAGCACTTCCGTGACGAGGACCCCGTTGTAAACGAGCCTCAGTCGATCCCAGCGGCGCATGATCGGTACAAAATCGACCTCGACTCCCGTCGCATCCGCGAGGAAATCGCTTTTCGGCGACTGAAACGGATTGGTCGGGGCGTCGCTGCTCATGCGGGGTATGATAAATCGTTCGGGCGAGAGAAAACAGCAATCGGGTGGACCTAGAAAGCGACAGCGGTGACATGAAGACGGGAACCAGCAAGACGCAAGCCGTTTCCCGCTGGGTCTTTCCGACGGCGCTCACTCTGATGGTGCTTGCCGGAACACTCGCGCTTTGTTGGGCCGCCTATCGGACCGCCCAGTTCGTGACCGATCTCCCAAACCGATTCACCATCGACATCGACGGCGAGGGGATCGCCCAAGTCATCAATTATTCGGTGCTGTACGCACTGACCGAGGGTGAGGATCAACAACAGCTGGAAGTTTTGCAGCAAATCGCGTCGGGCCCGCTGGAAGAACCGGCCTACCGGACTTGGGTCGATCAGGAATTTGGTGAAGCGATCGATGGACTCGTTGCTCACCCCGATCTCGAAATCGCCGGCCACGCGGCTCGTCTCCAAGCAGTGCTCGGTTCCACACCGCGTCGTGAACGCGAGGAGTAGTCCGTCGTCGGGCGTAGCCTTGCCTTTTCGTCAATCGCTCAACCGAGCATCAACAACCGTGACTTAGATTTCCGTCACGCGGCACCGCTGCAGGCTCAGCAGCGCGAAGGCAGTCCCGTACGGCTTGCCGTAGTTGTACAGCGGGTAATCAAACCAACTTCCATCGGGCTCTTGCCGATCGATCAAGATCCGTCCGAGATGATGCTGGTAAACCTCGCGTTCGCCCGGCGAAAGTACTTCCATGCACAGGCAGCCATAGTAAACACCGAAGTAATAAAAGTATCCCGCGACGGCCGCATGCGATTCGTGCGGAATCTGCCGTTTGCGTCCCATGTCAAGCCACCCGTGTCGCATCACCAATCGAGTGAGCCAGTCGTGAATCACATCGTTGGTGATCTTCTCGTCACCCCACAGACGCAGCGCGATGTTGCCCGCTTGGGAACGTCCCAAACTACCGGCCGGCCGATTGATCTCGCGAGCGGCGCCAGCCATGTCCGCCGGGATGCGCGCGGTGTAAAGGAAACTGCCATCGGGTTTGCGCATCTGCTGCGTCGCCTTGATCGCCCGACCCAACATGGCGGAGTCGGCGTCAATGCCGACTTCGCGTGCCCGCGCCAGCGACACGAGGATCGCGCCGTTGACGAAACTACATGAGGGATTGATCGGTCGCGACATTCCACTGCCGTAGTAGAACCAGCCACCGTTGACCGACTCCCAACGCTTCAAGCGGTCGGCATGAACCTGCATCGAGTCTTCGAGCTTCTTGCGCAGCTCGGCATCGTCGCTACGAGCATGGATCTTTGCGAAGGTCTGCAAGCTATATCCGTGTGCCCAAATGTGCGGAAGATCTCCCGGCCCGGCGCGACGGATGCCGTTGGTCTTGCGAAGCAAGTAATCGAGAGCTTTCTTGCGTGCGGTTTCAAGTTGTTCGTTGCTAACCGACGCGCTCGGCTTGGAGTCCAATAGTGCCTCGAGAGCCATCGCAGCGATCGCGATGTCGAACGAGCGGAAGGAACCGGGAACGGGGTCGCTATCAACGCCGCCTCGCCACTGCGGCCCGCCCCAGGCGCCGTCTTTCCGCTGAGTCTCGATCAGATACTTAACGCCTTTGTCGAGAGACTCGTCAAGTTCCGAATCGGGGACCGGTGGCGGCGTCGGCGGCCGCATCCAGATACGCACCGGCAAGTCCGGGTCTTCGCCACGAAGAAGCTCGACCGGCAAGGTGAAAACGCAGAAGGCAACGAGCAGCCAATGGCGAGTTAGCACAGTATGAACCCGAAAAATAGAAAATGACCGTCCTGGTTCCATGTGAACGCGAACCGTGATGATAGCTGCCAACGTAACGGATTGCGTGAAAAGCGACACCTCGTGTTCCAACGGATTCGCTAAGGGCCCGTCAGTTGCCTTGCGAGGATATAGTGGGACCCCGAGCGGCGCGACTTGATTTCACACTCAAACGGCATCAACGCGATGGGGCCTGAGACGACCGTGGCCGACGAGCGAACGCTACCAACCGCCACATCGGTGGCGGCATCGCCAACGCTTTTTGGCAGAATCCGAGACGGCTTCGTTGATCAGCAATTCGCTGCACCGGGCGTTGCGATTCTCTTGGTCACCGTTTGCTATGTGCTCTCCGGATGGTTTGAGTTTCAGAGCATTACCGCGATCGCGCCGGTAGTCGCGGTCACGGGCTTGTGGATGAGCCTTTCGACGACCCGTGGTTTCGGCGCGGTGTTGGCTCTTGCGGCGACGTTTCTGTGGCTGTTTGTCTTGTGGTATGCCATGGTGCAACCGGCGAGCACGGCGACCGGAGCGTTTCGCCAAGCACCGAGTCTCGATTTCTGGCGGTTCCAAGCGACATTTCTTGCGATCGTCGGCTGCACGACCATTACCGTCATTCTTCTACGCGTCTTCACGCGAATTCGACTCACTCCGCAAGCGGAACTTGAATGGTCCAACTCCTGCCGCTGGGGTCTGTTGGATCTAATGGCGTTATCCTTCGGAATCGCCATGGTCGTCGCCGCGACCAACCTTCGCGGTGACATTCCCACCATCGTTCTTAGCGCGATCGTCTCCATTACATTCACACTTTGCGTGGCATTTTTTTGGTGGAGTCTCAGTCTGCGCGGCCCCATGAAATGGATCGTGATTTCTCTCGCGCTACCGCTTCAGGCGTACGTCGGAGCGATCGCACTCAACTCAATCGCGCCGATCGTGTGGGACTCCTACTCTTATCCATCGCTCGTGAACCGGCTTCCCGTCCTAGCGCAAAGTGACCTCGTCGCGGTCATCGGCTTTTTCTTGTTGATGAGCTTGCCGCCGCTGTCGTCGATCGTGATGGGACAACGATTGGTTGCTTTCCCGACGGGAAAACCATCCGGACTACCGACCAAAGCCTTCGCAGCGATTTCGATTGGCTTACTCACCGTCGCGCCAATCGCCGGGTCGTTCTTCACAGCCCTCGCACCGTGGCAACGCGCCGAAACCGTACGGACTGCTGGTTGGCCGTTCTACTACACCGAACTCTCCGAACGTTTGGCCGAACCCAACTCCCCCTCCGCTAGTTTGATCACGCACGTCGCACTCAACTCAAATTTGAGACTCTCGGGCAACGTTGTGCTGGCGATGGTGCCACTGCTTCTGATCGCGATCTGGTGGCTCCATCAAAGGCGAACTCCAGACAAAGCATCGCGATCATCGCCTTGGGTTCTACCGGCGTTCGCGTTTGCCTGGTTCTTTTTCGTTTACTTCTGTCCATCGCTGATGGTTCAGCAATTTGCCAACCGGGCCGCCTCGGGAGGCTTCGCTCCGGCCGTGTCCGCGCTCACACAGCGCTTTGACGATAGCCTCGCGAAACGCCGCGGGGTCGTGGGTCGTGCGTTCGCGATCGGCGATGCCGAGACGCTTGATCACGTTTTTTCCACTCCGGGTGGGGCCCGACTGACCTCGGTTCATCTCCTGGACCTCCGATTGACGCAGTCGCAACTCGATCGCCTGGCCTCGAATCACGCGTTGGTGTCCCTTGAGCTGACTCGGTGCGAAGTCATGGGGACCTTCGATGCTTTCGTCGGGCATCCTCATTTGGAAAGACTCACGCTGACGGACACGGAAATCGACTCGCAGGCGCAGGCGGTCTTGAGTCAGTGTCCTTCGCTTCTGTCAGTCAACCTCATGCGACCGAAATCGGTTTGGACGAGCTGGCCGAAGACACTCAAATCGATTTGGATCGGCTGTGATAAATCGACGCCAACCGAGTGGGTGCTGTCTGACCTGCCGCGGCTGGATCAATTCATGATGGCCGATTCCGCGCCGTGGGATGACGAGCCATCCGAGAACAAGCCGAGGCAGCAGCCGCCACGACGCCTGTCCATGATTCGATGCGGAGCGCCGAACCTCTCCATCGGCAACGTTCTTCCGATTCATCTGCGAATCCAAGGAACCGAACTCGTGAGTCTTTGGGGCATTCCGAGCTATACGCCGCTGGCGGACGACCCGGTGGCCCGCGACTGTGACCTACGCTCGTTCGAGTGTGACGACATCTCCAAGCTGACGACGTTCCAGGCCTGCGTCGCTGACTGTGAGTCCTTTGTTCTGCGCAACCCGTCGGGCACCGTCGCCGGGGCGTCGGTAAGAATCGAGGGAACTCGACTCCCGTCTCAACTTCGACTTGATTTTGATCCGATCGGTCCGCAGGACTTTCCGCCGATGGGTCGCGACGACTCCGACCGGATCCTGAAACCCATCATCGAGGTCTTACAACCGATAGGCTTGAAGGTGATCGGCATGACGGTCACCTCCAAACAACTTGAGAGACTCGCGAACGTTGCCAACCCGGGCGAAGTCGAAATCCAGGGAACACTGCTCGCTGATCATCCGATCCAAGCGATTGGTGCATTGAAGAGTCTGCTGCATCTCAAACTAGTGGGTGTCGCGCCGACGGACTCGGAATTGTCGTCGCTGCTGGCGTCCCTTCCCCAACTTGCGATACTCGAGATGGATGGACACAACCTTCGTTCACCCAACCTTTCGAACTCGCCATCGCTTTCCAAACTCTCTCTGCTGACCGAGCGCATCCCCACGTTTCGCCGCGCCGACATACGGCGTCTGAATTCGCTGGTTGTCGGCTCCCAATTCGCCGAACCGCAATTCATGACCAACGTGCTGCTCGTCACCGACAGCGAAGTGTCAGCCTTACTCTTAAACAACTGGCTCGGCACTCACAAAGACGTGATTGTGGACTTAAAGAACGCGATGAAGACGATGCAGCCGCTACGTGGCCTCGACTTCAGCAAGACAGAACGCCTTTCGATCGCCACGACTCCTCCCGACATCGATGTCATGAAGACTTGGTCCAAAGGTCACCCCAGCCGAACGCAGTTCTACGAGCAGCAACCCGAAGCGGTCGGAAACGGCCAACTGCGCGCCTGGCTACGCACCAACCTCGACACGTATTTTTTGATCGTCGGAGAGGATGACCTGGATCGCGAATACGGCCAATAAGGCGTGAAACATCGCTCATCGGCAAACGGGCCGAGTGCGAAATTCTGCGGATTGGGTCAAGACGTACGATCGTGGCGGACGATTCGGTGAGAAGGACTCTGATGTGCTTTTCATCGGACACCGCAAGGAAACAAGCGTGAGCCAATTCGAAGCCAACGATTTTGATCCAGCGCCGCATCTCGACGACGCGGTTTTTGAACCCGATACGATCGGGCGGGAAATCCAAGCAAGCTTGACCGTGGGTTAAACACCGCGACAAAACAGCTCCGCCGCCTTTGACATCAACGATGAAACCGAATCGACCGCACTCGGCGGATCGATCGCGATGATCATCGGTGGCGTTCTTTCGGGACTCTTCTACGGGGCGGTCCACTTTGCATCTTGGGCGCCGCTGCAGCGATACTTCCTCGGGCACCCCGTCGCCATCGCCGCGACCGTATTGTTTTTCCTCGCGATCGCCATCCTGGCCGTGAAACTGGTTGCGGTACAGAGTCAGTGGCGCCGATTCGCTTCGCTGCTCGACGGTGCGGTCGAACCGGATTCCGCATCGGACTCTCCGTCCGAAGTCTTTCAAACTCGGCGCGACGCAAATTTTGTTGCGTCGGGCTGGCTCGCCAAGCTTGCCGGACTGCCGATTCAGCATCGTCAATCGCAGTTCGTGACGCGATTGCGTGAGGTCCTTTCACGTCAAAGACGGCGTGGCACCACCAAGCACCTCGCCGATGACTTGCGAGAGTTATCGACACGCGATGCTGACGATGCCCACGATTCGTTTGCGCTGAGCCGCATCATCGTTTGGGCGATCCCGATGCTCGGCTTTTTGGGCACGGTGATCGGGATCACGCAGACGCTTGGTGGACTGGACTTCTCAGATGGCAACGCGGCCGTCGAGAACCTCAAAAGCGGACTGTACGTCGCGTTTGATACCACCGCGCTCGGCCTGGTGCTGTCGGTGCTCGCGATCTTCCTGCAGTTTCCGGTTGAAAAGAGCGAGCAACGGCTGCTGGCGGCGATCGACCGTCGAGTCGGACATTTGACCGGCACTCATTTGCCCGGCGATGAAGCCTCCGACGACCAGTTTCAGTTGCTCGCTCAGCTTTGCGAAGGCGTTCGCGCTGCGGTCGCGGAGTCGCTGGACAACCAAGCCAAACTTTGGCGTCAAACGATCGACGAAGCACAGGGATACTGGCAGGCGACGCACAACGCGCAAGCCGAAGGGATTGTGCATGCCGTGGAAAACACACTCGCGCCGGCGCTACGTCATCATGCCCTCGGACTCGAATCGAGCTCGACGCGAAATCAAGAACAACTGAACAACCTGTTCCAGAGCTGGCAATCGCAACTCGATACGTGGCAAAACACAATCGTTGCGGGTGCCGAAGCGATGGTCCAGCAGCACGCACACCTGATGAGTCAGGTCGATCAGACGGAACGGGTTCAGGGCCAAACCGATTCGCTTCTCACGCTCCAGCAAACGCTGACGACCAACCTGGAAGCCATCGACAACACCAACCGTCGCATCGACGAGAACCTTGGTGCCGCGGCGGGGCAGGGGATGGCCGACGCGATGTTGATCCTCGCGCGGGCGGTCGACAAACTCACCGCCGAACTCGACGACCGGAAACCGCCGCAAGACTCGACCGACGGTGAGCCGCACGACAAGCAAAGGCGCGCGGCATGAGTGGGCGTCGTCGCCACACGCTTGCTCCCTCGCTCTTTCCGTTCCTGGCCGTGCTCGTTTGCACACTCGGGACGTTGATCTTGTTGTTGGCGCAGGTCGCCCAAAACGCCGCAAAGGCGGCCAAAGAGATTCAGGAACTCCCACCAGAGGATCTGCTGTTCGAATCGACGGGTGCCGAACTGACCGTCGGTGAAGTCAACGAGCTGATCGAAGAGGAACAGTTTCGGGTGGAGCAACTCGTGTCCTTCCGCGAGGCTCAAACCAATGACCTCGAGGAACGACGCGGCAAACTCGCGCATCTCGATGATCATACGCGGCGTCTTCGCGAAGAGCTCAAACAGATCAGCGACGCAATGGAACACGCACTGTCGGACAAACTCCCCGACGCACCGACAGACTCAGAGCTGTTGGTGCTGGAGATGCAGCTTTCGGAAAAGCAGAAACTCGTCACAAAGCTCCGCGAAACCGCCAATTCGGACACGCCTCGCGTGGTGATCGTTCCGCACCAAGGGCCCAACGGGACGACGCGGCGGCCGATCTACCTGGAATGCAATGCCAAAGGGGTCACGATCCGGCCCGAAAACGTCACCATCACCATCGAACAACTTCGCCAATCCGACCGTGGCGCCAACCCGCTGGACAACGCGCTGGGCGCGATCCGCTACCACGCGATGCAAACGCTTGGAGATCAAACGCCACCGTACCCAATGCTCGTCGTTCGCCCCGACGGGATCCGAAGTTATTACGCGGCTCGTGGTGCGATGAAAGACTGGGACGACCAATTCGGTTACGAACTGGTGCCCAGCGACATCGAACTCGCATACCAAAATCCCGACTCCGAGCTGCGTTCTCGAATCGAGTATGCGATTCGGGAAGCCACCGATCGGCAAGTCAACCAGTCGTACGCTCGGGCGTTGCTCGGTGGTGGCGGCGGTGGTGCGGTCGCCGCGATCGGCAATGGCAACGGCGTCGGCGGGGCAGGGCGGGGCGATCGCGTTTCGCGACCGCCGTTTGCGTCAGAAGGAAATGCAACGAACACGCGTCAGCCGCAATCGCAAGCGCTACCGCCACCGTTGTCCGTCTCGGAAATGGATCGCAACGGAAGACAGAGTGGCTTCCGCGATCATCGCTCTTTCCCATCATCGCCGTGGGGCAATACCGGTAGCGGACTCAGCGAGTCGATGACGCCGCAAGCCGCCAAGGAACGCCTCGAACGTGAATCGGCAAAAGCCGTCGAAGAACTCGCCGATCGCGATTCGCGCTCGCCGGAAGGTGAATCCGATGGGATGGGCCAAGGCGAGAACGATCCGTTCGCGGAGGGACCGGGTGCCAACGCGGCCGACGACGTGGCAACGCAAGGCCAGCCCCCTCAAGCGGCTTCGTCTTTCGATCTTCCCGACCAACTTCCACCGGCTCAAGCGGGCGTGGGCGGGACGCAAGCGATGGCTGCGGGACAACCGAGCCAACAGTCTAAGAGCATGGCAAACTCCCACCGGATCAGTTCGCAGCCACAGCAGGTTCCGGGCGCGGCGTCCGAGCAGACGCGTTTGGAAAACGATGCCGCTCCGCCCCCAAATGCTCAGGTCATGCCGACACTCTCGGCGGATTTGACGCCCCGCAAGAAACTCTCGCGCAACGGTGCCGATTGGGCTTTGCCACCCGCACTGTCGAGACACGGGAACGATGTCGTGCGCTCGGTCCGCGTCGGCGTGTACGCCGATCGTTTCGTCATCCTCGACCGGTACGGCAACGTCCACGACACGTTCTGGATTCGCGGCAACGACGTTGACACAGCGACCCTGGAATTGGCGGCCGCGGTCCAAGATCGCATCGCCCAATGGGGCGCGGCGCTACCGGGAGGACGCTGGGCTCCGCGTTTGAAGATCGATGTGGCACCCGGCGCACAGACCCGGGCGCAACAGCTCGGTCGCCTGATGAGTGGCAGCGGTTTGGGCCTCGAATTGAACCAGCCTCGACAAGCCGATTCGCAGCGAGGATCTACCCGATGAACGGTCGACGTCGAGCCGGATGTCCACAGGGGTATACTCGTAAGTCCTGCCGTCGTCATAGTGCAGAGTCACAGGGACAGGTCCCGAGAGATTCGCCATCTTCCCCTCCCCGGTATTGGACTGTTTCGAGGTTGCG
>JBCBLJ010000921.1:0-3117 GCA_038520195.1 Planctomycetota bacterium | reverse complement strand
GAAAGCCCTTGAAATCGCGGTGCGCTTCGAGGAGCGTTTCTTGCACGACATCGGAGGGACTCGTCCGCGCGAGAAGTTTTCGGTCCAACTGAGTACGAGCCATCAGCTTCAGGTAATTGACGTACAGCTGCAGAAGCTGGCCCAGCGATTCGCCCTGACCGTTCTGCGCCGCGCGCAAGAGTCGTCCCGGTTCGGTTTGTGCAAAGCTATCCACGATTGCCCAGGGAAATGTTCAAGTGCCTCGCCGCGAGCGGGCGGTTTTCTTCCGCGAAACCGCCGTTTTACTCCCGCGCAATTCCATCGGGCTGAAAATCTTTCCTTCCGTCACGCCAAACAGGCTCTTTTTTTGCCACCACCGCGTTTTGCCCCGTCCGCTTTCGACGCTCAATCGCTGCGCGTTTCCAGCATCGCGCCCTTTTTGAGCGTGACATGTCGCTGCGTACACCGCCTTCTGGTGCAAGGCCCGGGACTTGACCGCAAGAGAGACTCCACGATGCGTCACCGAAAACGCCAAGGTTCGAAACGACGTCACGGCTCATTTCAGAGCCTTGAACAGCGGCTCAATTTGTCCGTTTTCATTGACTATGGCTACAGCGCACAAGAGCTCAACGACGACGGTAGCGTGGTTTCGATCGAAAGCCTCGAGAACCCGATTGCGGTTTTGGCGAACGATGCCTGGAACCTGCGACGCAACTACGAAGACGGCCAGATCACCCTGACACAACCTGATCACGGCCACGTTCGCTTGACCACCGACGGCACCGTTCTCTACACGCCCGACGCGGGATTCCAAGGAATCGACCGCTTCAGCTACTCCCACACATCGGTTGATGCGCCGGCGAACGTCTACGTCAACGTGATTCAACCGGTCTTCGCCCTGAGGGATTGGTTCCGCGTGGAGAATGGCTCGTCGAATCAAGTGCTTGATGTCTTGCGAAACGACTCAATCAACCACCATCTCGTTGATCAGGACCAGTCTGATCTTCGTATCGTTACGGTGACGCAGGGAGATCAGGGTGGTTCGATCGTGATCGCCGACGGAGGCCGCGAGTTGATTTACACACCGGCAAACGACAGCGAAAGCGTAGATACGTTCCGGTACACGATCGAGAACCCGGCGGGTTTCTCATCGGAGGCGTCCGTCGTCGTCCAAGCCCTATCAACAGATGCAACGACGTCTCGTCAGGTGCTACCAGAGCAGTTCAAGCAGATTCAATTCGAAGCGGCCGCTCAGCGATACTCCGGCTCCCATGGAAGCTATCGCCCATCTCATTTGTTAGTCCCGACAGTGTTCGCCGACATCGATCTCGAGGACAGATCGTCGGCGCTTTCGGTTTCCTTTACAAGCACCACATCGTCGACAACCAACAACCAACACTCTGGCGTTGATGAAGGCGCTGTTGTGAAGACCGACGGAGAGTTTCTCTATGTCGCTTCCAATTGGACGGATGACCAAGGCGTCGAGCGGCATGAACTCATCATTGGCGATGTGCGTGATCCGACCGCACCGACGATCAGCGCGCGCGTTGGGCTCGACGGCGATCTCGAGGAGTTGCACCTGTTGGGTGATCGGGTTGTTACGATCTCCACCCTCGATGGAGAGGTAGCGGCGACGGTTCTTGATGTTGCTGAACGGACAAACCCTGAAGTCGTTTTCGAGTCAACAGTCGCCGGAGTCTACGAACAGTCTCGGCTGGTCGGTGATCACGTTTATTTGGTCGTCGCGACAGCCTCGCCGCTCGCCACTCCGATGCTGGAAGAGATTTGTTTCGAGAACGAAGCGGGCTGTTTCTATGAAACGGCGGAACAGTACCTCGAAAGAGTGACATCCGACGCGGATTTTGGACGACCGCCCGAGATCAAGACATTCGGCCCTTCCGGCGCGGTGGTCTCGACACTGACACCGATCGTTGAGGCCGCTCAAACCGCAACGTTGACCGGGATGAGTGCTTCGACGCTCGTCAGCTTGGATCTCTCGAACGACGGCGGCGGCGTCTCCGACGTCTACTCGTTTCTTCATGACCCCAACACGCAGATTTATGCGTCGCCGCAGGCGTTCTACTTCTTTTCTTTGAATTCTCCCTTCCCGTCCATTAGCACCAACCGGTTTTGGTCGTTGTCCGACGGTGGTCTCTTCGCGCGACCCGCGAGTGATTCGATTGACGGCCGCTTTCCGTCGACGGAAACCATCATCGAAAAGGTCGCGTTCGACGATGGACAACTTCACTGGGCCGCAAGCGGGACCGTCCAGGGGGCGGTCGCCAATCCCTTTTCACTTTCGGAGCACAACGGCTATCTGCGTGTCGCATCCAACGCCAACGGCAACTCCGTCTTCGTCATGGCGGAAGATGGCGGATCGCTGGACGTCATCGGGAGTGTCGAGGGTCTCGCGTACGGCGAACAAATCTACTCCGTGCGGTTCCAGGGAGACCGTGGGTTCGTCGTCACGTATCGCAAGGTCGACCCGCTTTTTGTGATCGACTTCACGGACCCCGCGTCGCCAGAGCTCTTGGGTGAGCTGAAGATTACCGGATACTCAAACTATCTTCACGTGATCGATGAGAATCATTTGCTCGGGATCGGGCGCGAGGCCGATGGCGCCGGACTGTTTCAAGAGATGCAGGTGACGTTGTTTGACATTAGCGACCTCGAGAACCCACAGCTCAAGCATCGGTATTCCTTCGAAGGCGGGCGAAGCCTTTGGTCGCCGATCATGCGTGACGCCTGGAACCTCGGCTCGCACCAATCGGTCAGCTACTTCGCAGAGCACCAGACCCTTGTCATTCCGTTTTACGAGGGTGACCATGCCGGTTGGTCCTGGGTGCGAACAGGCGGGACCGCCGAGGTGTCGATGCGCGTCTTGGACATCGATCTTGACGACGGCATTAACGTGCTCGGTACCGTCGACTTTGAAGAGGCCTTCGAACCGCACCTCGCTCGTTCGGTACGGATCGGCGACGCGTTGGCGAGTGTTTCACCGACGAGCGTGTTCCTCCACGAACTGCGCGACCCCGACCAGGCTCTAGGACGTCTATTGATCGAATCGGAAGCGGCCGATGACGAACTCGCCACCCGCGGATCGGATCGTGTGACGATCGACGTTCTGCAAAATGATCG
>JBCBLJ010000290.1:0-9116 GCA_038520195.1 Planctomycetota bacterium | reverse complement strand
ATCCGAGCGAGTAAACATCGCTTGTAACGCCGCATTGCGGTGGATGGTCGAATTGCTCGGAACACTTGCGTTCATGGCCCCCGAGCAATTCGACCATCCACCGCAATGCGGCGTTACAAGCGATGTTTACTCGCTCGGATGCACGTTCTACTTTCTGCTCACCTCGCGCACGCCATTCGGTCACCAGCAGGATCGCTCCAAGGAGCAGTTGGTCCATGCGCACCGCTCGGAGGCCCCGGCACCGCTGTGCAGTGTTACGGGCGACGCGGATGAAACGCTCATTGAACTGCAGCCGGTCATCGATCAGATGCTCGCCAAAGACCCGAAGGAACGTCAGTCTTCGATGACGGAGGTCGTGGCGAGGTTGGAGACTCTGGCAACGTCGAGTGACTGCGAGCGATTGTTGGCGACGGTTTCGTTGGATGCTGACACCAGCGCGATGCAAGTGGATCCCACGCACGGGCTGACGAGTCTATTAAAGGTGGGTGACGAGGATTCGAATCGATCGAAGCGGATCTTTCGCGGACGGGCCGGAGTGATGGGTGTCGCGATCGCGATCCTTTTGACACTGGGAGCCGCATTTGCGATCCGCCGACTCAGCGGCGCTTGGAAAGACGCGTTCGTTTCGCGAGAAAGCGACGTGCCCATTGAGCGATCAGAGGGTGTGACTTGGAAAGCGAGCCCGCGGACCGGTACCCTCGACGGACTGGTTCTCTCTCCGGCAAAACTTCGGGGCATTGACGAATGGCAGATGGAGACGATCGCACCTCGCGGTCACGTTCTTTGTTTGGACTGGTCTCGAAACGGTGAGTACTTGCTCGTGACTTCCACCGATGGGCACTCACGGGTCTATCGATGGGATGAACGCGACCTACGACTGGTGACGATCTTTGCGGACCGTCGCCATCGATTTTTCTCCGCGAAATGGGCACGCGACGGGCATTCCATTTTTGCGCACACCGATGGCGGCCTGTGCAAGATCGATTTTTCGACGGGTGAAATTCAGGACGCCCTCGAATTGAGCGAGATCAATCAAATCGGTGTCCATCCAAACGAACCTCTGTTGGGTGTGGCAACCAAGACGGGGCTCAAGCTGGTGTCAACGGAGACGTTATCGCTGCAAGCGAACCAGATTGATGGAGCCATTGGGCGGCTCGACTGGTCGCCTCGTGGTGATCGAATCGCAGTCTCTCGAGGCGACATGATTCAGATTCACTCGTTCGAAGAAGGTCACTTCACAAATCAACCTTCTGCAACCGCTGTCTCACCGAGCCCCGTTCGTGACATCAAGTGGACACCGGATGGAAAGCACGTGGGCATCGCGCGACGCGTCAATCCCGATCTGCTGAGGGCTTCGAACCTCCGCGCCGTCTTCCGAGTGCTGGGGCCTCCGGAGATGGAGTCGATCTCGTTTCGTGATCGCGACAATAAATCCGCGATGGGCTATCGGGACACATTTAGTTGGTATGTCGACAAAAAACTCTTGCAGCGACCTGAATTTGAGCAACCGTCCGGTCGTGCTCAGGTTGCTTGGCGGCCTCGCGGGGATTGCATCGCCATCGGCCAAGACGGACTGCTGCGAGTGCTCGATACCGATGGTAAAACGCTGTCTCAGCTGGGCGGGCGTCAAGCAATCGCCGAGGCGGCCTCTTCCGAAAACGGTCGATTTCAAGTGGTGGTTGGCGATCACCGACAGATCGAGCTGGATGCCGACGGTCGTGGCATTCGCTCGCAAACGCTAGCCGAACTCGGATCTCAGAGTGACGGTGACGTAAAGCGACGCCGAGTCGCTACGACCATTGCTTTCGATGAAACTCACGATCTGCACGCGGGCAACGAATTTCAAATTCGGAGAGCGAGCGATGGCGCGATCATCGAGACGATCGCCGTGTCGAAACGCTACGGACTGCGACACGGATTCCTTTGCCGACACCCAAGCGCCTCGCAATTCATCAGTTGGGGCGGAGACGGTTCAAACTCGGATTCGAACGGTTCGGACACCCTTGTCTGTTGGGACGTGGACGGCATTTCACCGCGTTGGAGCCTGATTCTTGATGGCAACGGGAACGCTGCCACGGTGACACCGGCCGGAGAATTAATCGATTCGGTCGGTTCGCCGATCACAAGCTTGACTTGGATCGTGCGTCGCGGCGACCGAACGACGCTTCATGACCGCGAGAGTTTTGAATTGCTCACCGCGGAATGAGCCGCCGAGTGAGCAACGGTCTCATTTGACGAGCAATCACATCTCGACAGGGCGTTTTGTTGCGGATTCAACGTGTCTGTGTGAGAATGATTGCGTTTCTACCACATGGTTCGACGACCAATGGATCCATTCAATCCGTATCAGCCACCAGAAGCGTTGGGAAGCGCCGTCTCATTGCCTTTGCCCAATGAGCGTGCATCGTCTCGCCGCGCGCTGGCGATTTCGATCTTCGCGACCACAATTCTCGGTTCGCTGTCGCTCGTCTACTTCGCGGAGTTCATCAAGCAATTCAATCCTCCCGTGGGGATCGTTCTGATTGTCGCGACGTTTGTTGTTTCCATCGCTTCGGCCGTCCTGACTCGTGACACCGTTTTCGCACCTCTCTGTTGTTTAGGCGGCATGATGTCTGGCGTCACTCTCGCGGCGATGATCCACGGCTGGAGGTATGTCACGTTAGAAGTCACGATCCCGCTGACGCTGGTCGCTTCCATTCCCGCTCTCGCAATAGCGTTTGTGCGGAGCCGAAGACTCGCGAAAAAGTTACAAGCGCATCAGAACGCGGGCGCATGACTACGGCCCTCGGTCAACCTCATGCGTCGTACGAGGTCGACGTCGGATTCTCGATTCGTCTGCATAGCGGAATCACTCAGAAGCGCCGCCACGCGATCCAAGCTCTACCTCGATCCGTTCCAACGTCGATCGCGACGCCGGTCGCAGCTCACTCGGCTACTTGACCACGAGATTGACCAGTCGTCCGGGCACGGCGATTTTCTTGACGACATTTTTACCGTCAAGCATTGATTGCACGCGTTGGTCGGCGAGCGCGGCTTCGATCATCTGGTCGACTTTGGCGTCGGGTGCGACTTGAATCTTGTGTTTCACCTTGCCGTTGAACTGAACCGGAATTTCGATCGAATCTTCGAAGAGTGCGGCTTCATCCCACTGGGGCCAAGTCTGAAGCGCGATTGAGCCTTCTTCGCCCAAGACCTTCCAAAGCTCTTCGGCGATGTGAGGTGCGTAGGGTGACAATAAGACAAGGAACGTCTTCATCGCTTCTTTCGGCCGCCGTTCACAGCGGGTAAAGAAGTTGGTGAATTCCATCATCCGGGCGATCGCGGTGTTGAACCCCATCGATTCGGTGTCTTCGGTGACTTTCTTGATCGTCGCGTGCAACATGCGATTCTGGTCTTCGTCGCAGGGCGTCTCCACCACTGCCGAGTGCATCACCAATTCTTCAGCGTCTTGGTCGACGATCATCCGCCACGCACGATCCAAGAAGTTACGTACACCGCCGACACCGTCCATCGACCACGGCTTGGTCGCCTCGAGCGGCCCCATAAACATCTCGTACAGTCGCAACGAATCGGCTCCGTAGTCGGCGACGACTTCGTCGGGATTGACGACGTTGCCGCGACTCTTGGACATCTTCTCAGCCTTGGCAACGACCACGATGTCCGTTCCCGCGATGTAGGACTTGCCCTTGCGTTTTTCGACATGGTCGTCCGCCAAGTCGCCGGAGTCGCAGGCCAGAATCACGACGGCTTTGTCTTCTTCGCCAACGACCTTGCCATGGATGCCCTTCTCGGCGAGTTGCTCCTTGGCGGCGTCATAGGCCGCAGGGGTGAGTTGGTACTGAGGAGCGCCCAAGATCATGCCCTGGTTGATCAATCGGCCGAACGGCTCCGGCGTTGACACGTGCCCGCGATCGTAAAGCACCTTGTGCCAGAAGCGCGAGTAAAGCAGGTGCAGCACGGCGTGCTCGGCACCACCGACATAGAGGTCGACCGACATCCACTGTTTTTCTTTCTGCGGATCGACCAAAGCGGAGTCGTTTTTCGGATCGATATACCGCAAGTAGTACCAACAAGAGCCCGCCCACTGGGGCATCGTATTGGTTTCGCGCCGGTACCTGGTGCCATCGATCGTGACGTACAACCAGTCGTCATCGGCCTTTGCCAGCGGCGGTTCCGGACGACCGTGAGGCTTAAAGTCTTCGAGTTCGGGAAGGCACACCGGCAACTCACTCGGGTCGACGCCGCGTTTCCGTCCGGTCGGATTTCCATCTCCGTCCAACTCGTGCAAGATCGGAAACGGCTCGCCCCAAAAACGCTGTCGGCTGAACAACCAATCGCGCAGCTTGTAGTTGACGGCGCCCTTGCCGAACCCATCTGATTCCAAGGCGCTGGTGATCGACCGTTTGCCTTCTTCGGTTGGCTTGCCGTCTAGCGGGCCACTGTTAACGGTATTGCCGGCACCTGCGAAACACGCCTTGCCCGCCAGAACCTCTTCGCGGTTCTCCAGATCAGCCGGTGGTTCGATAACGGCGATGACTGGCAATTCGAATTTGACCGCGAACTCAAAGTCACGTTCATCATGTGCCGGGACGGCCATGATCGCACCGGTGCCGTAACCCGCCAAAACATAGTCCGCGACCCAAACGGGAATCCGTTCTCCGTTGACCGGGTTGATCGCGTTGCTGCCGGTGAAGACGCCGGTCTTTTCTCGATCGCCTTCGGTGCGTTCGCGGTCCGACTTGAAGGAAGCTTTGTCTCGATACGCTTGAACGGATTCGGCTTGCGCAGGTGTCGTCAGCGCATCCAGCAACGGGTGCTCGGGCGAAACGACCATGTACGTCGCGCCGTACAACGTGTCGGGACGCGTCGTATAGACTCTCAAGCACTTGTCGTCGGACTCTTGCGGAAAGCCGTTTTCGGTGCGATCAGATTTCCAGGCTTCGAACTCGGCGTCGCTACCGATGAAAAAGTCGACTTCGGCGCCGGTGCTGCGGCCGATCCAATCGGTTTGAAGCTTTTTGATGCCGAAAGGCCAATCGAGTTCATCCAAGCCTTCGAGCAAACGCTCGGCGTAATCGGTGATCCGCAGCATCCATTGGCGTAGCGGGATGCGTTTGACGGGATGATCGCCGCGCTCGCTCTTGCCATCGATCACTTCCTCGTTGGCGAGTACCGTCCCGAGTCCCTGACACCAATTGACGAGCGCGTCATCTTCGTAAGCCAAACGCCGCGAGTCCTGATACTCCGCGACGGCTGCTTCGCCCGCCGAAGACACTTCGTCGGGAATCGGCAACTCGCTGATCGGGCGGCCTTTCTGTTGGTCCGGATCGAACCAGGTATCGAACAGCACCAGAAAAATGAATTGCGTCCAGCGAAAGTAGGACTCGTCGGTTGTCGCCAAGACTCGATCCCAGTCGTAGCTGAAACCGAGCATCTTCAACTGCCGAGTGAAGTTGTCGATGTTGCGTTGCGTTTGAATTCGCGGGTGCTCGCCAGTCTTGATCGCGTGTTCTTCGGCGGGCAACCCAAAGGCATCAAAGCCCATCGGATGCAGAACACTCACACCGCGCATGCGAGAGAAACGCGAAACGATGTCGGTCGCGGTGTAGCCTTCGGGATGCCCGACGTGCAGCCCATCGCCGCTGGGGTACGGAAACATGTCCAGCACATAGCGTTTCTTTTCGCCCGGTGTTTCCGGAGTGGCAAACGTCTTATGCTCGTCCCAGTACGCCTGCCAACGGGGCTCAATGTCGTTTGGGTTGTAACGCGGCATGGTCTTTGAGGGTGTTCGTTGATTTTGGACTTCGGACAGGCGTCACGGGGATTCTAGAGAGTGGCTCTGAAAGCGTGAATCGTGGCAAAGCTGTATTTCTATTACTCGGCGATGAATGCCGGCAAATCGACGATTTTGCTGCAGTGCAGCTACAACTATCGCGAGCGCGGGATGCGGACACTCATCCTGCTTCCGGAGATCGACACGAGAGACGGTGCAGGTAAGGTCACCAGCCGAATTGGGCTGGAGGCCCTGGCGCAAACTTTCACCACCGCAGACAACCTCTATTCGTTGATCGCGGAGCAGCACACCGCGGAAGAACTGCATTGCATCCTGGTGGACGAGTCGCAATTCTTGACCGAGGATCAGGTCCGCCAATTGAGTGATGTGTGCGACGGTCTCGACATCCCCGTCATGGCCTACGGGCTCAGGACAGACTTTCGAGGGCAATTGTTCGCGGGAAGTGCGATTTTGCTCGCCTGGGCGGACACGCTTTCGGAAATCAAAACGATCTGCCATTGCGGTCGCAAAGCGACGATGGTGCTGCGAATGGATGCGTCGGGACGGCCGATCAAAGATGGGCGACAAATCGAAATCGGCGGTAACGAGCGATACGTGTCCGTTTGCCGCCGACACTTTAAAGAAGGCATGAGCGAACGAGCCTCCAACGAACTGCCGTTGCTCGACGGCATCGAATAGCGTTTGCGTGGCCGCTTGCAGTAAACTTGGTGGACCGAGACCAAAAGGTAGAGATGCACGATCCATCACCGACCCGTCCAGCCGCCCTCACCGATGAGGAACGCGCGGTCTACGAGTGGCAGATGTGGGTGCCGGACTTTGGTGAGGCTGGGCAGGAGAAACTCAAATCCGCATCGGTGATGGTCTCGCGCGTCGGCGGCGTCGGAAGCGTGGTGGCGTACCAACTCGCGGCCGCCGGCGTCGGGAAGCTCGTGCTCGCGCATGCCGGCGATGTGAAACCGAGTGATCTCAATCGCCAACTGTTGATGACTCATGATTGGATCGGCAAGCCGAGGATCGAATCGATTGAGCGTCGATTACTGGAACTTAATCCGCGACTGGACATCGTCGCCGTCGGAGAAAACGTCTCGCAGGCCAACGCCGGCGAATTGGTTGAGCAATGCGATGTCGTCGTCGACTGTGCGCCTTTGTTCCCCGAACGGTTCGCCATGAATGAAGCGGCCGTACGGCAACGTAAGCCGATGGTCGAGTGCGCGATGTACGAGTTAGAGGCTCACATCACGACGATCCTGCCGGGCCGATCAGGTTGCCTGCGTTGCCTGTTTCCCGAATCGCCGCCGACATGGAAGCGACAATTCCCCGTTTTCGGCGCCGTTTCAGGGACCGTCGCCTGCATGGGCGCGATGGAGACCGTGAAAGTGATCGCCGACATCGGCCAACCGTTGAGCAATCGCCTGCTTAAAATGGACTTACGCGAGATGCGCTTCCATCGCCTCCATTATTCTCGAAATCCACACTGCCCGGTCTGCAGCCACCTGTCATGAACGTCCTGATCCCGACCGCGTTTCGCGCACACACCGATGGCGAGGGTAACGTTTCCATTGAAGCACAAACGGTTCGTGAGGCGCTCGATCGACTCATCGAAAGATACCCGGGACTCGACGCGATCTTGCTGGACGAATCTCGCAAACTCGTTTCCTTCGTGAGCGTGTTCGTCAATGAAAAGAACATCCGAGACCTGAGTCATGAATCAACACCGCTAGACGCGTCGGATGAACTGTTGCTCGTTCCCGCGATCGCGGGCGGCTGACTTCCATGACGTTATCGACCGAAGAGAAACAGCGTTACGCTCGGCACCTCGTGTTGCCCGAGGTCGGAAGCGAAGGACAGGAAAAGCTGAAGGCGTCCTCGATCTTGGTGGTCGGCGCTGGCGGGCTCGGCTCGCCGATCGCACTCTATTTGGCAGCGGCGGGCGTCGGTCGGATCGGGATCGTTGATTTCGATCGCGTGGAGTTCTCAAATCTGCAGCGTCAAATCATTCACGGCACCGATGACGTCGGAAAGAGCAAAGTCACCTCGGCGGCGGAATCGATTGCTGCGATCAATCCACTCGTTAGCGTCGAATGTCACGAACAACCGTTGAGCAGTGAAAACGCGATGTCGATCGTGGGTGCCTACGACATCGTTGTCGACGGAACGGACAACTTCGCGACGCGGTACCTGGTCAATGACGTTTGCGTTCTCTCTGGGAAGCCGAACTGTTATGGAAGCATCTTTCGCTTCGAAGGGCAGGCTTCGGTTTTTGGGCTGGAGGGCGGTCCGTGTTACCGTTGCCTGTACCCGCAACCTCCCGATCCGGGTCTGGTACCCAACTGCGCCGAGGGCGGTGTACTCGGGGTCTTACCAGGAATCGTCGGTACGATTCAAGCGACCGAGGCGATCAAGCTGATTTTGGATGCCGGGAAGACACTCTCGGGCCGCTTGTTGCTGTTCGACGCGTTGGAAATGAAGTTTCGCGAACTGAAAGTCAAACCCGACCCGCAGTGTCCCGTTTGCGGTGACCAACCGTCGATCACCGAACCGATCGACTACGCCGAGTTTTGTGGCGTCGCGAAAAAGGACGATGCCCAAAGTACCTGGGACATCGCGCCGGTCGAACTGAAGCGTCGACTCGATGCCGGCGAACCGATGGTGATTCTCGACGTCCGCGAGCCGCATGAATATGAAATCTGCCATTTGGACGGAGTCCTGATCCCGCTCGGCGAACTTCAACAGCGAGTCGACGAACTGGATGCGACCGAGAACATCGTCGTTCACTGCAAACTCGGCGGCCGAAGCGCCAAGGCGGTCCAGCTTCTACGCGAGGCAGGGTTTGCCGACGTCTGGAATCTTCGGGGTGGAATCACGGCATGGTCGGACGAAGTCGACGCGTCAATTCCAAAGTATTGAAGACGTCTTCCGGCGTAGGAATCTGATTCGTCGTTCGCGATTCCCGAGCCGAACGATTATCCCGCCGAACAGGGGATCGCGTTGCGCCTCCATCCCATTCGCGTTGCTCAAAACGATAGTTGAGACTGGATGAATGGTCCTCTGGGAGATTCTTCGCGCGGCGGGGAGGCACTCTTTGCTTTACACTTTGGGCAGGCTAAGGACTCTCCAAGATATCGTCGGCGAACTTTGACAGCGTGCCCAAAGACTCACTCAACCATCGGCACTGCGCTCCCGCGGCGATCGTCATAGACTGAATTGAACCAAACATACTCACGTCTTGCTTCGCAATGGGTAACCGTCACCGTCGCTCACGCCGGCCTTTTCTCGCGTCGTTTCTCTCCTCGACGCGGATGCTTCTTGTCCTCGTGGTGTT
>JBCBLJ010000198.1:0-11281 GCA_038520195.1 Planctomycetota bacterium | reverse complement strand
GTCCCTGGTAGCCATGGTGAATTGGAAAAACTTTCCAGTTTTTCCAATCGACCCTGCTCGGTGAACTCTGCCGATGCGTCAAATGCGCGTGCCAGCGAATTTCCGTTGCAGTGCCATTGGTTAACCTCTCCGACATGATCGCGCCATTCCTCAGTCAGTTCGACTCTCGGCCACTTTGAACCTTTTGACTCTTTCGGGCGTAGTCCTGCGGTGAAACTCACCGTCGACTCACTCGGTAGGACTTCAGATTCGGCTGAAAAATTCACCGATAGGGGGTTGGGCGATCGCATTACGGATTGGTCACGCAGACTGATCCGGCATCCATCCAGATGCCGTGCCTTCCTGGCGTCCTCGACGGGTGTACCGGCCGGTACGTTGCATTTTCCGTAAATGCCTTGGACGAACAAAGTAGTTCGTTTTGGTGACCGCGATTCATCCGGGATGTCCGGCTGTTGGCTCGGTGCGACAGGGTGTCGATTCGGCCAACGGCGGGAGCGGTGCAGCTCGTTTATGGTTGATGTCGAGTAACGCAAGATTTTAGTCACACCACTTATCCGGTCCAGACGCACTGCCTTCAATTCTTCTTCATATTTCCACCGATGCACCTGCTACCTTGCCCAAATTGCCAAACTCGGATTTCAGTGACACCCGCACAAGCCGGCGACCGATTGGACTGCCCTGATTGCCAGGCGACGGTCGCGGTTCCCAAGCTCGGCGAACTTCGAAAACTGCCTCGAGCAGCCGAAACAACGACGTCGGAGACTTCCTCCAGCCAGGCCGGGGGAGGCACGTTTGTGTTCATTCTGCTGAGCATGGTTGCCGTCGGGGCCCTCCTTGTTTCGGGATATTGCGGTGTTCGCTGGGCCTTGGTCCAAGTCGAGGCGACCACCGAATCGCATTCCGAGGAAATCCGCGAACGCTATCTCGCCAGCGATCCATCCGTTTTGATTCGGGAGTTCGAGGACATGGAGAAATACTCCCTCGATTTGATCGCGCCTTACAGCTATCAGAAAAAGGCGAATGAGAAGGCGACTTGGGCGGGCTACGCCAGCGTCTCGGGACTGCTTGCATTGGTTTGTGGCGGCGGGGGACTGGCGCTCGCATCAAGACGCTGAATCTCTCGGTCATCTTCGGGGACAGTTGGTTTTTCGATCACCGGCTCACCACCATGGGGTAGCGTCATGGATTGGGCAAACGAGTTTGACACCGCAAAATCTTTCCTCCGTCAAGCGATTTGACTTCGCCGATGACCGTGGAATTTGACGCTCTTCTCCCCTTCGCCATCTGCCAGGAGCTCGGTCTTGGTGTGGGCTACGAGCGCTCGTTCAAGCTTTGCCCAGGCAAGCTGTTGGCGAATCGATACCTGATTGGCATTCCGACGGCCGAACTGGCAGTTGATCGGGCGCGGCTCATCGCCTCACGGATGAACCTTCCCGATCTACACCCAGACACTTTTTGGCCGCTCTATCACGACGCCAATTTGTTCTTGATCGGCTTTGAGGATTCGGGTGACCGTCGCGTCTACAAACTCTACCTCGAGTTCGATGATGAAGTCTTGCCGGCCGAGACCGTTCTGAAGTGGAAGACCGATCACCGGCCGAGATTGCTGCACCGGGGTGTGAAGTGGGAACTCAACCGTCCCTCGACGTTGAGAGCAAGTGACTACGTGTGGTTACCTGGCTTGGACGGAGAATCGATACGTGACGCGGCGCAAGAAATCGTCGGCGAGTATCCCGTCACGAAAGAACTGATTCAGATCATCGAACGATCGTTGTCCGCTTGCCCGGCCGATCGGCTGCGTTTCGTCGACGTTCGCGAGGGAGATCGACTTTCTTTCGATCTCAACTGCTATGCCACGGGGCTGAGCGTGGACGCCGTGTTTGGTTCGTGCCTGGAGATCGCGGATCGATTCGGGGTCAGAAAACGTGCCGAGACGCTGCGACACCTGGTCAAATCCGCACCTCTGGGGCACGTCGCCGCCGGCATCGACGCCGCATCAAATCCCTTTCTGACCATCTACTACGAGCCCATCGACTGAGCCGCTGCGACCTCGCGTGGCGAAGAAGATGATTTTTCCTGTTAGCCCCAAGATTCGGGGGATCGGCGTAGTAGCTTCGGCTACAACATTGGCCCTGCGCTCCTCGTCAAAACAGAAAAATGATGCGTGAAGGCAATGATGCGTGAAGACAACGAACCGCTCGATCCGGAACTCCAATTCTCCGAGCGGACTGAAGAGACGACGCAACGTTCCAGTGACACGAACCAGCCGTCGGGGACGGAAAAGACGCCGCGTGGCCCCGTCGAATCTCCGCTGCCGATCGTCAGGGAATTCAAGCCGTTTGAGTCAATCGCCCACTTTCAGATTCTCGAAAAGCTTGGCGAAGGCGGCTTTGCGATCGTCTATCGGGCGCGCGACACGAACCTCGATCGCGACGTTGCGTTGAAGGTTCCTCATTTCCGTGAGCAAAACCAAGCCGACTTGGCCGCGCTGTATCTTCACGAAGCCCGGTCGATGGCGCGACTGGATCATCCTCACATCATCAAGGTCTTCGAAGCCACGAGCACTCCCGAGATTCCTTGCTACCTCGTCACCCAGCTGATCGATGGCAATCACTTGGGCGTCTGGTTGGAGGCGAATCACGGAGACTGGTTGACTACGGCGAAGATCTTTCAGCACCTCGCCGAGGCGCTCGACTACGCGCATCGCTGCGACATCGTGCACCGTGACGTCAAGCCAAACAACATCCTCGTTCGCCGGGATGGTTTCCCATTCATCGGTGACTTTGGCTTGGCGATTCGCGACCAAATCGACATGGGCACCAGCGGCGGGACTCCGTCCTACATGAGTCCTGAACAGTTGCGCCGCGAGGGTCACCGCGTCGACGGTCGAAGTGATTTGTTCTCGCTCGGTATTGCGATGTACTGCGCATTGACGAAGCAAAAGCCCTTTGACGAGAAAAGCACAAAGAAACAGAAAATCGCGATCCAGTATTCGAATCCCGTTCATCCGCGCGAAATCGAACCGTCGGTGCCGGCCGAGTTGGCTCGGATCTGCTTGCGGTTGATGGCCAAGGCCGTCTGTGATCGGTACCAATCTGGCGCGGAACTCGCAACCGAGTTGGCGGAGTTCATTGACACGGGAGAGACTCCGGCGGAAGCGAAGAGTCGCACCGAGAATGAGGTCGCAAGCGTCGTCCCACGCGGATTACGCAGCTTCGACACCGATGACGCCAAATCTTATCTGCGTTTGTTGCCTGGACCCCGCGACCGAGCAGGTTTGCCCGATGACGTGCGGTTTTGGCTTTCGAAACTGGATCCGCCGGATCCTCGCGACGCGATCGCCGTGGGGTTGATCTATGGTCCCAGTGGATGTGGGAAGTCGTCTCTCATCCGCGCCGGCGTCATGCCACGTTTGCCGTCAACGATCCGCCAGATCTACCTTCAAGCAACGCCCGACAACACGGAGCGTGATTTAGCCGAGGCTGTCGGCACTCAGCTGGCTGACCGTGCTGGCGCGTCGGTCGACGACGGACTCGTCGAACGTGTCGCCGCGCTGCGACGCGATAGCAACGGCGCTCGCACAGTGATCTTGATCGACCAGTTCGAGCAATGGCTATTCTCCCATCCGGATGTCGAGCGGGAAACGCTGACAAATGCTTTGCGGCAATGCGATGGAAAACAAGTGCAATGTGTGCTGATGGTTCGCGACGATTTTTGGCTCAGCGTGTCGCGGCTGATGCAGGCGTTGGAGATTCCGATTTCCGAGAATCAAAACGCCACCCTCATTGATCTCTTCGATGCGGCGCATGCTCGCGAAGTGCTGATGATGTTCGGGGTTGCTTATGGGAAGCTGCCGAAATCAAGAACGGAACTTTCAAAAGATCAACAACGATTCCTCGACACGGCGGTCGATTCGATTGCCGTCGATGGCCGTGTTGTCAGTGTGCACCTTGCGTTGCTGGCACTCATCCTGAAAGACCGTGACTGGAATCTCAATTCGAATCTGTTTGAAGACGGAGGAACGGGAATCGGCATTCGTTTTTTGGAGGAGACTTTTGATGCTCAGTCCGCGCCAAAACGAATCCGTCGAATTGCCACGGTGTGCGAAAGAGTGCTCGGCAAACTTTTGCCCACGACCGGTGCGGATATCAAAGGCGGCATGCAAACGGAAGAGGAACTGAGAAACGCGACGAATGACGACGAGCTGTTTCGCGATGCAGTCGCTGTGCTCGATAGCGAATTGCACTTGATCACGCCGACCGAACGGACCGACGGTGGTGGCGCCGCGGGATACCAACTCACACATGACTTTCTGATCGCTCCGATTCGCCAGTGGGTCGAACTTCGCAATCGAACAACGAAGGCCGGACGTGCTCGACTCCGTTTGGACGAGTTCTCGTCACTTTACAAACGGCGTCCCATCAAACAGACGCTTCCAACGTTGGGCGAGTATTTGACGATTCGGCGCAACGTGCCGGTGGCATCCTGGAACCCGGCACACCAAAAACTGATGACCGCCGCGCAGGGATATTACCGCACCCGGACAGTCTTGGTCCTGCTCCTGGTGTCAGTACTCACCCTGGTGACCGGCTTTGGCATCGTGCTTACCCGCCAGGCGATGGCGAGGCAAAAAAGCGAGGATGAGGTCGCGAAACTCGTTGCGGCCAACCTCGATCGTACCTTCGAGCTTGCCGTTGGGGCTCGGGATGACGCCCTTGTCCGCGCCGGTGCGCGATCCGTGTTTCAGGAATCCTCGAATCAGGCCGATCGGGTTCGCGCTGCCGCGATCAATTTTGATATCGATGAGGAAGCGTCGACGTTCCTCGTCGAGCACGCGCTGCGTGGATCGGTCGAGGACACCGTCGCAATTGCTCAGCATGCGTTCTCAGCGATGGACCAAAATGAAGTTGTGCGTCGAGCTTGGGAAGAGGCGTCGTCGACACCCAGCTTGCGAATTCGCGCGGCTTGCCTCATGGCGAATCACGAAACCCATCGCGAGCAATTTCGCGAGCCAGCGCAGATGCAGTTGCTTCTCGATCTCTTGCTGGCGGAGAGCCCCGTTAGGTCGGAGTTGTGGGCGACGGCGTTCGAAGACTTGAAGCCCGTCATGCTGCCACGACTCAAAGAACGGTTGCTGGTTCGCGACCGCAAAGACTCGCTGCTGACGGGAGTGAGCTTGATCCTGCAATTCGCCGGTGACGATACCGAGCTGGTAGCGGAGCTTGTCCGCTGCGCGAAACCCTCGGAATTTCAATTGCTGGTGGAAACGCTTTCCGGGGCTCCGGACGCGATCGAGATACTCGAGCGCAACTGGGAGCTCGTTACCGCGCTTGCCAACCCAGCGACCCCCTGGGGATCGCCGTGGTGGGTCGTTGGTAATCGCAGTCCGCTACCGGGCCCATTCCCCGAATTCGCACTGTCGGAACAAGAATCGACCGAGTTCGAGGCGGTCGTTCGACCCCACGCCATGCTAATGCATCGTCTGCCAGAGGTCGAAATGCGACGGATGATCGACCGCGCGAGTGCCATGGGTTACCGCGTCGCCGACGCGTCGCCTTACGTCGATGGCGGGGAACGATTCTTCTTCCTGCTCGCGGTTCGAGACGGGGTGCCCGTCACGTTTGAGTGGGACCTCACGGCGAGCCAGCTTCGAAGCCGCAATCGTGAACTTCGCGAGCAGGGTTGGAAACCTGACAACATCGAGGCTTACCGCCACGAGGATGAGTTTCGCTACCTTTGCCACTGGATTGATCTGGGCGAGAGCTCAACATTGATCGATGCCGACCTGTACGTTGCGGTGAATGACGCAAAGGAGGGTGTGCACAAGGCAGAGGGTTGGGGTCTAATGTGGAATCGCGGCATGAATGTTCCGCGCTCGTCGGTGCGAGTCCTTGACGGCGACGACATCTTGGTCGGCTCGGTACGTTGGAACACGTTGGGTGAAACTCCGTATCATGATGAATGGGACAAGTCACTCCACGAGCTCGCCGAACTATCGGAAGTTGGCTTGCCACTTTCGTGCAGCGGCAATCTGCAACAGGAGGGGGCTTCCGACACATTTGCTAAGATCTGGTGGCGTGATTTCGATCTCGATTCCCGAGAGTTGGGCTTTCAATCAAGAGCCGAGCACTTGGAACTGGTCAGCGAGTTGTTTGATCGAGGCTACTACCCTGTTTCGATTTCTTCGGCGCCATTGCGCGATTCCGATCCAACCAATTTCCAGTCCATTTGGTGGCGAGCCTCGCAGATTCAGCGCGACGTCGTGCAAGCTCGCGAGTGCCGTAACCTATCGCTTGCCCTGCTCGCTCTCGGCGAAGATCGTCGCGTTCGCGAGAGCCTGACCGAGGCATACGGCGACGAAGCGCGTGGCGCGATGCTCTCCGCGTTTCATGATTTCGCCGTGTCACCGGAGTGGTTGGTCGATCAAATCGTTGCTGAAGATTCGACGGTGATCTTGCGCCGAAATTGCCTCATGGCTCTGTCTCTCGTCGAGCCATCGGCGGCGCTCAAACAGCCTGAGAGGCTTCGCGACTTTTTGAAGGAGTACATAAAGTCGGAATCGGATCCGGGGATCCGTTCGGCGATCGAATCGGTCATCACGAGCTGGGGCCTTGGGTTGCGTTTGCCGACGCCGCTCGATGTCCACATCGAGTTGATAAGCGTCGCCGGAGATCGCATGGTCGCCGTTCATCCCAACGGCGCAGTATGGATCGGTTCGTCAGCCAACGAACCCGGACGCAACAACGATAAAGAAGAGCTTCGTCAGATCGTCATTGACCATTCGTACGCAATTTCGGCCCGCGAAGTCACCGTCGGGCAATTTCTCGCGCTCTTTCCCGACCATGCCTTTGCGTCGGAGTACGCGTCCACGACCGACCGGCCGGCCATTGAGATTTCATGGTACGACGCCGTGAAATACTGTCGTCGGCTGAGCGAGATTGAGGGCATCGCAGAGGATGAATATTGCTATCCAGATGTGAGCAAGATCGGACCTGACATGACTGTCCCCGCGGACGCGATCTATCGCACCGGGTACCGCCTGCCGACCGAAGCGGAATGGGAATACGCCGCGCGAGGACGAGGCACCAGCGGACGCTGGTTCGGATTTGATCCGGAACTGCTGGGCGACCACGCTTGGACCAATGAGAATTCCGGGAACCGTGGGCAACCGGTCGGCCGACTGTTGCCCAACGACTACGGACTCTTTGACATGCTGGGCAACGTGATGGAATGGTGTCACGGACCGAAATATGAGGTCAGTCAACTGGCGGTTGATGCCCCGAACGCGGACCCGGCCGCGATCCGATTCACACCGGGCGACGATCGCTGGGAGTTCACGTCGCGGGGCGGCTGCATGCTGTACCAGCCCAATGACGCACGCGCCTCCCAGCGAAACAGCGGTTCCGCAGACACCCGCGGGCCGTACACCGGATTTCGGGTGGTGCGGACGATCGAGCGAGTTTCGCCGCAGAATTGAGTGGTTTTGTGCACTAGTGGCGCTTACACTCTTGCAGGGGGGTTTTCGGTCTCCTCGCCGAGTGAGGGCGTTGTACTTCCCTAGCACATCATGATCCACATCTGCGCCAGAGGCTCGAAATGAATCGCAACGACTATCGTCGAATGCAGTTGGCAGGAACCATCACATTTCCCGCAACGCAGCCCAAGGTTGCGTTCCTCGCCATTGAAACCCTCGACCGCCTGCCGATCGCATCGGCGAAACCCCCTCGACCTGTTCGCTCGTTGGTGATCACGGAACATTTGTCGCCCAAGGTGACCATGCGCCGCACCATCGGGCTGAATGAAGTTCGTGCCGTTTTCATCCCCAAAGACCCTCGCGTCATTGATCCCAACGAGGGGACCTGGTTGCTAGGACCGGAGATCGCTCAGGGGGTGGAATTGATCACGATGAATCAAGGGCGCGCTCTTGGCATTGCTTATGTTCCAGAATCGTCGCCGACGCTCCTGCATGTGGATGCCGGACTCACGGCGGCGGAGAGTGCCCAGTACTATCCTCCTTTGCCCGGCGATCGATCGGCTAATCCATACGACAGCGGACCGGTTCAGGGAAAACGCGAGACGCGGCCGCGCGTTAAACAGGTGGTTCGCGAGACGGACGAGCTTGAACAGGCAATGGTTCCCAGCGACGGTCTCGAGTTTCCGGGCGATCATTGCTTAGAGGTCCCGGGTGACCACTGTCTTGAGTTGCCCGGTGACCATTGCCTTGAGTTCCCAGGCGACCACTGTCTCGAGTTTCCTGAACACTGTCTCGAGTTCCCCGAGATGATGAGTCCTGAGTGTTACGGATTTGACGGCATGATGAGCCCCGAATGCTACGGCTACGAAGGGATGATGAGTCCCGAGTGCTACGGCTACGGACCTTGAGTCACATGTCGGACCAATCTCGGCCGCTCGTCGACGTGATGATGTTGCGACGCCCCATGACGCAGCCACCTGCCTATGTGCGCCGCGCCATTGCTCTGCAGCACGGTGTCGAAACAAGACTCAAAGTTGTCGAGGGGCGACCGCTCCGGGGAGACCGCAACCGCTGGGAGACCATTGCCCGCGGGCGAAACTTTTTGAAGGCGAATGCGGATTCACCTTGGGTGATGTTCGTTGACGATGACGTGGCTTTAGGGCCGAGGTGCATCACTCGCCTTATTCGTCGGCTCCAAAGCGACCCTGCGCTGGGTGCTGTCGGTTCGGACTACAACCAGGAATCAGCGCGGCCGGGTTGGTCGGGGCACGTCGGAATGGGAGCTTGTTTGTTCCGCAGAGAGGCCTTGGAGAGGATCACTTTTCGATGGGAGCCCAAGAGGTGCGAGTGCCGATGTGCGGCGACGGATTTGAAAGCGCTCGGTTATGGCATCGCCTACGAAAGAACGGCACCATCAAAGCATCTCAACCATCGCCACAACGTGCGAATCGATCACTCTCGTTCGCCCAAAGCTCCTGGGACGGGCGTGGTTTTGGCAGCGTTTGATCGTCGTGATGTTCATCGATTCGAGAACCAATTCGTTCGATCGCTACACAACTGGGGCAACCCGGACCGAATTATTGCTGTTGGCTACGGCCTCTATCCGAGCGAAGTTCGCCGACTCGAATCGCTTCCCAATGTGGAAGTTCAGTGGCGGTCCAGCGGCGAGCACTGGGTGCCCGTTCGACGTCTCCGCGCGTTTGCCGAGATCACGCAGACACTCGACCCATCGACACCGGTGGCGTACTGGGACGTTTCGGATGTGATTTTCCAAAGCCGCTTGAACAGTCTTTGGTCGCTGGTGGCGGAGACGCCGGACCAGATTCTCGCGGTGATAGAGCCGAAGGGCTTTCCCGAGAATGGGGTGATCAAGCCGTGGACGTGGACGATACGAGATCGCCTGTGGCGCTGGCGTGCCTACGAGTTGCTGAAACATTTTCCGTTTCTCAACAGCGGCTTCGCCGCTGGCACGGCCGCTTCGATGAACCGCTATTTTCGACGCGCACACGCGATGCGATTTGGACCTGAACTCACCGGCAGCGTCGATTGGGGCGATCAAATGTGTCTCAACTTGTATTGCCACATGAACCCGAGTCGTTGGCGAGTGATCGATGAACGCTGGAACTATTGCGTGCACGATCGTCCGCGCGGTGAGGTCGTCGTGTCTCCGGACGGAGAGATACGCTCGCGAAGGTTGGGCAAGATTCTCGCGGCTCATGGCAACGCTCGGTCATTGCGGCAGTTCTCGTTGCTCGTCAACTGAGTTGCCTAAATCGAGGTCATAAATCGTTGGCCGAACCGGCCGTAGTCTTGCCCGTCGACATCGCCGTCACCGTCGGAATCAAAGAGCGCGTCATAGCTTGGTGAACCCTCCGTCGAATTGAATGCGAGTCCGAATCGACCGTAGTCTTGGCCGTCCACGTCGCGGTCGCCGTCGGAGTCGCCGAGCAATCGGAAGAATGCATCATTGCTTCCGCTACCATCACCAAACACGTAATCGGCAGCCATCGCAGTCGATGAACTCGCACTCACCACGCTACGGGAGTCGATCAGCAATCGATAATTTCCATCGGCGAGCGATCCGGTCGTTTCCACGGACGGCCCAGCGAGAAGCATCAGTGTCGCCACGGTCTTGCCATCGATATCTCGCGGAGTCACCGATAGCGAGGTCAGCAGCGTATCCGTGGTGAGATTTTGAAGTCGAAACGCGCCAGCGAGTAACGCGTGATCGACCACCGAATCAAAGGTGACCGTCAGCGAGTCGACGATTGATCGCTGTATCGCGCCATCATTGACCTGCACGTTCTCGACCGCGGGAGGCTCCGGCAAGTCGTTGACGTCAATCTTCAATGGCCGTTCCAGGGTGTTGCCTGACTCATCGGCCGTTCTAACGCGAATCGAGTACGAAGACTGCGTTTCAAAGTCGACAACCTCGTTTCGT
Organism: Planctomycetota bacterium; assembly: GCA_038520195.1. Classification (GTDB taxonomy): domain Bacteria; phylum Planctomycetota; class Planctomycetia; order Pirellulales; family Pirellulaceae; genus Stieleria. Next base: position 866 of record JBCBLJ010000198.1, on the reverse strand, counting down.
CGGATCAAGATTCTTTGTCCTTCGATCGCAAATCGGGCGTTGTCCGCATCGCCCTCGCCGACCGTGAACTCGAATGAGTGTTGATCGCTTGGGGTCTCGTCGACCGCGATTAAGTCGCCCACCACGATCGGTCCAGCGGAGGTGTCGAGGTGTTCGTCGATCGATTCGGGGGCGATGATTTCAGTCGGCGCGAACGGATCGTAGAGGACATCGAAGCTGCCAATGGATGGATCTCCGTCTTGGTCATCCACGAGAACACGCACCGTGTATCGGCCGGGCGTTTCGTATCGGTGTTCGACGTCGAACGTCTTGTTCTCTTGTAGAACGACCGGTCGAGTGACGCCGTCGCCGAAGTCCACGTCGACGAGCCAGTGGTCATTGCCGGGATCTGTAAAGTTTCCAGAGAACGTGAGAAGACCGTTCACGTCTGGCGTCGAATCGGCGAACAAGGAAACCGCTGGCTCGACGTTCACTGCTTCAACCACCGTGGGTGATGACTCGCCGACTCCGCTGTCCTTGTCGATGGCTGTCAGTATGACTTCGTAGCGTCCTTCATCCTCTGGCGTGAACTCGAAATCGGGAATGGGATCGCTTTCATTTAGGCTCCCCGCTGCCGAACCGACGATGCGCCCGGATTCGTTGGTCACGATCCATTCGTAAGACATGAGGTAGTCGACCACGCCGGCGTCAGTCGAACTTGCGGAGAGTGTCGTCGTCGAGCCTTCATTCACGGTGATGTCCGCTAATGCACTTTCGGTTTCGCGGGCACCCGCTGAACCTTGGCTCACGGCGACCGTCAGCGTTGGCTCGGAGTTGGTCACGACCAGGACAAGTTGATCGTTGTAGGTGTTTCCGTCACTTACGGC
>JBCBLJ010000377.1:0-7751 GCA_038520195.1 Planctomycetota bacterium | reverse complement strand
GTATCGGCTTGGAACACAACCGCCGCCGTTGCCGTCAACGAATCATTCAACGTGATTCCCTCCGCCGCACGAAACGTTGCGTCCGCCGAGGAAATCATTCCACTTTGAGCGCCGAGCGTGAGCGTTGTCGCGGACTCGACCTGCACCCCGCTGGCGATCGCGATGGAATCCGTCCCCCCATCGTCGACGCCATTCGCGTCACCGTCCAGTGACACCAACCCCGTGGTGCTGGTGACATCGCCACTTAGGACGATCCCTTCATCGGCCGCGACCGAAAGCGCGTGGAAACTAGCCCCGCTGGAAAAAAACGATACCGTCGTGCTCGAAATCAGAGTTGTCGTTCCAGCCAGTTGATTGCTGTTGGCCGCAGTCACCTGGTCAACTTCGATCGCGCCGCTCGACTGGAATTGACCGTCCGTCGTCGTGATCCGCTGAAGTTCCGCACCGGAAAGCTCCAGTCCGTTCGTCGGCGAGGTGCTTCCGAGACCGACACCGTCTCCGTCTGAATCGATCAATCGCAGCTGGCTAGCGCCCGTGTCGATCGAGCCTGATAGATCGATGTCATTTGCCGTTACATGGAGTCCGTTGCCATTTGTTTGGATCGTCGCGGCGCCCGCAACGGAGAGTGTCCCAATCTGATCATTCGCATCCGTGTCAGCGTTGATCGTGAGGTCGCCCGTCGTTCCCGTGAGCGAATCACCAATCGAGATCCCGTCGGCCGCCAACAGATCCAGCGTTCCGCTAGCAAGCATCTGGCCGCTCGCTGCGTCCAATGTCAACTGCCCCGCGGCGGTGATCTGAACGCCGGCCGCAAAGACGATCTGGTCGTCCCCATCCACCGTGTTGTTTGAATCGCCATCGATCGATAAATCACCCACCGAAGTCGTGAGGTCACCGTTAACGGTGACGCCATCGGCGGCAGACGCAGCGAGGCCGCTGAAATCGTTGCCGGAAGCTTGAAAATCAATGTCCAGCCCCGCGTTCAGCACAACCATCCCAATGTTGGCAGAGTTTGCCGCGACCATTCCGTTCGATGTGATCTGCGTTCCCGTCGCAAGACTCAACGTCGCGGCGGTCAACCGCGCAACTTCCACACCTTCGAGATGGAGCGTCTGCGCAGAGGTGCCCAGCCCGATTACCTGATCCGTCGCGGCCGTAATCGAGACGGCGGCCGTACCGGCATCGACGGCTCCCTGAAGTTCGATATCATCGACCGTCAAGGTGATGTCCTGGTTGGACGTCGAGAGTGAACCCGAAGCGGTCACACTCAGATCGCCCGCCCCGCTCGCGTCGGCATCGCTATCGAGAGTGATCGAACCGGTCGTCGCGTCCACGACGAACGCGACGGAGATTCCGTTGTTCGCATCGGCGCCCAAAGCCGCGAAAGTCGAATCGCCCGAATCAAAGACGATTTGCGATGTCGTTCCAATCGCGTCAAGTTGAATCATCCCCGCCACGGACCCCGGCTGGGTGACCGCACCGACACCGATGTCACCGTTCGTTTGGAAGCCCAAGTCATTGGCGGTGATGTTCGCAATCTCGGCACTGTCGATGACTAAGCCGCCTGTCAGAACACTCACCCCAAGGTCGATCCCAGTCGCATCCGAATCCTGGATCAACACGTCGCCCATGCCGCTGTCGATCGCGCCGGACAAAGACAAGTCATCTGCCGTGATGGTGATCTGCTGATTCGACGTCGAGAGAGTCCCCGCGACTGAGAGCGTTCCGACGTTGTCGTTCGCGTCGACATCCGCGTCGATCGACAATGTGCCCGTCACGGCGAGCGCATGCTCGAGACTGACTCCATCATTTGCGCTCAAGCCAAGCGCGCCGAGTCCAGACATGCCTCCTGACTGCGCCCGTAGCGTCAGCGTCGAATCGGTGGCCGACGTCGCCGCAATCTGCACGCCACCGGCAAAAACAAGATCGTCATTGGTGTCGATGGCCGTATTGGCATCACCATCCAGGGAGAGATTCGCAGTCGTAAGGTCGACGTCCACCGCGATTCCGTCATCCGCCGCGGCGACCAAGTCCAAAAACGTAGAAGCATTGTTAACGAATGAAATCGAACCCGACGCGTCAAGCGAGAGCGTGGAAGTCATCGCGGGAGTTGCAACGCCGTCGACCTGGACGTCGTTCGTGGTGATCAATAACAAGGTGTTCGCGATCACACTGTCGAGATCGGTTTCATCCAGATTCAACGCATCGGTGATGGAAGCAAACCCCAGTCCAATACCCGACCCGTCGGAGTCGGTGATCGTCACATTCGCCGATCCCGCATCAAGTCCACCGGAAAGGGTGATGTCATTGGCTGTCAGCAAAACATCTTGATTGTTGCTGGTTAATGTGACGCCAGCGCCGATCGAAAGGGAACCCACTTGATCGCCAGCGTCCGAGTCCGCGTCAATCGTGATCCCACCGACCGTCGTATTGACATCCACGGAGAACAAAACTCCGTCCGTCGACTGAACTGCCAGTTCGGTGAAATTGGAACTCTGACCCGAGAACGTCACCGATGACGATGCCCCCGTTGCGGCCAACGAGATGTTGTTGCCAAAGTCACCGGTCGTGATATTATCGATGACCAAACCGTCGCCGGCTTCGAGTTGCAGGTCGCTCGCTGTCAGTTGTTGCAACTCCGCCTTTGAAAAGTGCATCCCGCCCGCAACAGCTGTATCCCCGAATCCCAATCCGTTCGTTCCACGGATGGTCGCGGACGCGGAGCCAGCATTGAGCGTACCTTGCAAATCAAGGTCGTTCGCGGTGACGTCCAACGTTGTCGAATTCGTGGTCACGGTCAAACCGGCGCTGACGGTGAACGTGCCGATTCCATCGCCCTCGTCTCGGTCGGCATCAACGGTCAACCCTACGCCCCCGGCCCCGGCGACGTTCAGGTCCGCCGAAATCGTCACGCCGTCATTTGCGTACAGCGTCAAGTCACCACTCGCGGTTATGCCGCCCGAGGTCGCGTCGAGCGCAAGCGCCCCCGCCGATTCGACCTGAACACCAGAACCAAAGGCGAGACTGTCCGTTCCATCGGACGTGTCGTTCGAATCACCGTCAAGCGTCAAGTCGCCCGTGTCTGTCGAGAGACTGCCATTGATGACGATCCCCTGCTCCGCCGCGATCGAAAGGGCATTGAAAATCGCCGTCCTACCCGCAGCCAACGTAACGCCTTGAGTCGTCTGCACACTGACCGTCCCACCCACAGAATCGCTTTCCGCCGCCGCAACGTCGTGGATTCCAACCGCCCCCGTTGAAATGAATGACAACCCGGTCGACGTTAATTGTGACAACTCCGTTCCGGTCAACTCCAACTCCGTACCGGATCCGCCAGTTCCGATCAGAATGCCCGCTCCCTCGGACTCGGTGATTGAGATCGCTGACGAACCCGCGTCAATCGTTCCCAAAATGTCGACATCGTCCGCCGAAATCTCAACCGCTTCATTGTCGGAGTTGATGCTGACCCCGGTCCCGATCGACAACGAACCGTTGCCGTCGCCCGCGTCCAGGTTCGCATTCAGCGTCAAAGTGCCTTCCGTCGTCGACAGGTTTTGGTCGATCGAGATGCCTTCATTGGCTTGGACCACGAGCGTACGAAACGAAGACGCCGACGTGGCAAAGGTGACTTGCGAGCTAGCGCCATCCGCAATCAGCGTCACCGAACCGCCCACCGAGGATGTCTGAGTGACCCCGGCGACACTGATGTTGCCGTTTGTCTGTAAGACCAGATTCGCCGCATTGATCCTCCCCAACTCCGCATCCTCTATATCGAACAACCCGCTCGAGGACCCGAAGTTGATTCCGCCGCCATGCGAATCGTGAAGGGTCACGTCCGCCGTCCCGCCAATCAGGCTTCCGCTAAGATCGATCGTGTCAGCGGTGACTTCAATTGCGGCATTGCCCGAGTTGACGCTTGTGCTGGCCAACACCGAAAACGTCCCGACACCATCGGCGTCGGAATCTGCGTCGACGGTGATGCCACCAACATCCGTGACGAGATTCTGTTCCACCGATACGCCATCAGTCGCTTCGATGTTGAGCGCATTGAAGGAGGATGCCGCCGTGATGAATGAAACGGTCGACCCGCTCCCCGTCGCTTGAAGCGAGACCGTCCCCGCGACTTGGTCACTATCTCCATCCTGAATGTTATCGACCGAAATGTCACCCGCCGTCGCCAGAGTCAAGTTCTGAGCGGTGATGCGTCCGAGTTCCGTACGACTGAGATTGATCCCCGTCACGCTCGCATCCCCGACACCAATGTCATTGGCCGTGGAAGTCGAAATACTCACCTCACCGGTGCCCGCGTCCAGCGTTGAATTCAACGTAATACCCGCCGCAGTGATCGTGACGTCCGAGTCGTTGCTGTCGAACGGGTCATCCGCGTTGATCGTGAATGTCCCCGCGCCGTTCCCATCCGAGTCAGCGATGATGTCCACGGCTTGATTCGTCGTGACATCACCCGTGAAGGTGATCCCGCCGGTGGCGATAAAGCGGATGGTTCCGGCGACCGATGACGCAAGCGTCCTAGCGCCCACGGTGACCGAAGAATTCGTGATCGTTTGGGCCCCTGCACCGGTATTACCCGTGCCCGCGGTGGTCGCCTGCCCCAGTGTTAGTATTCCCGTCGAGCTGATCGTGCCGAATTCATTGGAACTCCATTCACCACCAAAGCCACCCCCGTCGGATTCCGCCAAGTAAACATCGCCCGCCCCCGCGGCGATCGAAGCCGACGTGTTGATCACAAAGGTTTCAGCGAGCAAATGGATGTCTCCGCCCGCCGAGTCGACTGTCACCGCGGCCATCGACAATTGCCCTGTTCCCGTCGCCCCTACCGATCCGCCGAGGCCATCGGTCGTGTGAACCGAGTCGGCTTCGAAAATGAACTGGTTAGAACCCGCTCCGGTAATGTTGGCGTTAATCGCGAGATGACGCCCGGCTTGAAGCGCCAGCGTGATGCCCGATTCGGTCAAGGTGATCGCTTCGTTGACCGTGATGTCGCGAGTGGCCTGCAGCGTGATGTTTGCGGTCGAGGACGCGAACGCCGAAGCACTGATGGTGAAGTCTTGCGTCGTCGTCCCATCATCAAACAGCGCTTCGGAGTCACTCGAAACTTCCGCGTCATCGGAGCTCGTCGCAGTGATCGTGATGTCCCGCGGGTCCAACAGCAACGTCCCCACGTCGCCGTTGTCCGCGCCCAAGTCGACGGTTCCGTGATAGTCCAGCGATTGTTTCCCGGAGACTTCAACGAAACCGCCGGCCCCGTCGAGACGACCACCACGAGCCGAAACGATCCCCGAAAAGCGAGTCCACTCATCGGCCCAAAAGATGACCCGACCGCCGTCGCCACGCTCACCGGCATCCGCGAGAACGACCGAATGAGCGCTCACGTAGGTTCGTTGGGCGTTCAATACCGAATCGTTCAGCCCTTGATAGTCGCCGCCAATCAGTGCCTCACCGCCTCCGGTCACACCCGACACATCAATCACCGCCCGTTCCAAAAGCCCAACATGCATTCCAAGCAAATGGACGACGCCGGCCTCGTCGCCGTCAAGAATCGCCGACGCATCGATCAACCCATTCACCAGGGTGGTGCCCTGATCTCCGCTGTCCAGAACAACTTGCCCGCCGTGAGCGAGGATCTGTCCGTTCTGGCGAATCTGCTCAGCCGCAAGCTGAATCTGGCCTTGATGATTCAAGACTTGGGCCGACTCAGACAACTCGATCGACGTCGCCGCCGTTAGACTGAGGTTACCGGACTCCAACGAAAAACGTGCATCCCACTGGATGGCACCGGTGTCCACTTCGAAGTGTTCGGCCGCAATCTCCAGATCACCCACCAAGTGAAAGTGATCGAGCTCATCGCCTTCGATCAGAACGTCAGCGTCAAAGGCAGTCGTATCGCCCCGCACTTCCACGCGATTCACGTTGGCCGAACCGAATTCCGTGCCCGAGTTGATTCGCAACCAGTGCGATGGGTTATCAAACGAGATGCTCAACTCGGCCCCCTCCGCCGAGACATCGAGTTGCGACGTTCCGCCGAGATCGGCGGCTCCGAGGTGGAGTTGGGCGTTAACGCGCGACTGCGCGAGATCTACCAAGAGTTGCGCTGTGTCGAGGCCGTGCTCGATCGACTCCAGATCGCGGTATTCGACCGAGGTCTGAGCCGAACCGTCATCCGCGGTAAGCGTTCCCGATGTCGGATGACGGATCGAATGAATCAATGATTGAAAATCGAGTTCGGATTCGAGCGTGAGTTCGTCTTCGCCGCCTCGTCCGTCCACATGCACTTGGAATTGATCCGGCGCTCCGTCACCGAAGTTTAATTGAATCCGATCTTCGTCGCTCGACCCCACAATGCGCAACGTGTCGATGCTCGCGGCGCTGGCGTGTTCGAGTGTTTCACCGTTGACAGACACGGTGACGTACCCCGATTCAAAGTCAATGTCGAACGAATCGGCATGACCATCATCTGCGTGTTCACCAGCGTCGACAACCAACTCCGTCACCACGCCATCGCCGTTTAGCACGCGCCTCGTTTCAAGTTCGGTCACCGAGAGATCGACCGAGTCGACTCGGCGGCGTCGCGAAGAGGGCCTTCTTCGAAGTCGCGCCAGCAGTGTGCTGAACCATGTGAGAAACGATCGTTTCGACATTGGATGTTGGGAGGGCAAACATCCATCAGGCGAATAAAACGCAATGATGGAAGGGTCGTTTTTTCCGTTGATCCCTGAACGACCGCGGCAAGGCGCACGGCCGACGGGGAGACAAGAGGAGGAACAGCGCACAATCCTGATAAGCTTCGGAATAGCCCGGTCAGTTTTCCCAGTCTTTACGCTTTGACAGAATCGATGTGCCCCAATTCGACTTGGGTTTCGCAGTTGACGGGGATGTGCGGGTCTTGTGCATCCGTTTTGCGATCGGCGAAAAGCCAAGCCGATTGTCGGCGATGGTCGAAGGCATCGTAAGTCAGCGCCATGTGTCCATGGATCACGCGACGCCCACCGCAGCGATACGGATATCGGCGATGCTTCAACGCACGACCCACACAAACGATTCAAACGTGAGTCCTAGCGCGGGCCCCATTAGCTTGGTGTTTCTGTGGCTTGCCTTCATGGCCGTCGGAAACACGGCGCTCGCAAACGATCCGCCGGATATTGGAGCGTTTCTTGAGGCCGACCCCACGGTTGAAGAGGTCGCCATCGAGGATCTAACGGCCGAGGAACAGGGCTCGCCGCAGAAACCTCTGGCTATCCCAAACAACGAAGTCCTCCTCGAAGACTTGCCTCGGCCCGTTGAGATCCAAAAGGCCTCCAATCGACACGTCAGCCCGTCGGTTAGTCGCAACTTTCTGGACATTCGACCGCGCAGCATCGACGGCTCGTATCAGTTGATCGCCACCGGCGATTTGCCGGTCGACACAAGTGACCTTCCCAAAGCCGAGTCAATCGGAACGTTGATGGCAACGTATCGAGCGGATCTGCACTTGAGTGACTTTATTCGCGGCGCGTCCTTTTGCCATCGACCACTGCATTTTGAAGATCCGTACCTCGAACGGTACGGCCACGCCGTTGGATGCGGGAGTCGTTGGCCGCTGGCCCACTCGAGCGCTCACATGATCTGGAAGACCGGACTTTTTCCGGCGAGTGTGGCAATTGATCCGCCGTGGCGTCGTCGGCGTAGTGGTTTTCACGAGCCGTATTGGTCACGAGTTCTAAAACGCTGAGACTGTGAAGGTACGCTGGGCTACG
>JBCBLJ010000368.1:0-7864 GCA_038520195.1 Planctomycetota bacterium | reverse complement strand
TGCCATTTCTCAAATGGATGCGATTTCCCAAATAGTGCCAGCCACCTACTGGACAGAACGGGCTTGGTTGCTTATTTTGTAGTAGGAGGAACTTGGTATGGGTAGACCGCTTCGGAATGAACAGTTTGGGGCCGATGAGGTGGCGATTGTGCACTGCGTCCAGCGGTGTGTGCGTCGGGCGTTTCTTGCGGGCGTGGATCACGTCACCGGCAAAGACTATGGGTTTCGGCGTGAGTGGATTCGCAGACGGATGGAGGCTTTGGCCTCTGTGTTTGGCATCGATGTGCTGACCTACGCGATCATGTCCAATCACATTCATGTGATCCTGCGCAGCCGCCATGATGTTGTCGCTGAGTGGACCGACGAAGAAGTCGCGATTCGCTGGCTTCGCGTTTTCCCGGGACGTCGCATCGAAGAGCATCTCGGTGAACCCAACGAACACGACGTCATAACGCTCGCTCGAAACAAAGATCGGATCGCCGAGATCCGTGAACGGCTGTCTGACATCTCGTGGTTCATGCGGTCACTGAGCGAGCCCATCGCCCGCATGGCCAACAAACAAGACGAATGCACCGGACGCTTCTGGGAAGGACGCTTCAAAGCCCAGCGAATCACCGACGAAGCCGGCCTATTGGCCTGCGCGATGTATGTCGACCTGAACCCGATTCGGGCCGCGATGACCGAGTCGCCCGAGAAATCAGTCCACACTTCCGCTTACGATCGAATCAAGGGTGAGAAAGGCGTGCAAATGGACTCGGCGGCCTTCGACTTGGTCCCCGTCCCCACGGAGAAGGCTGCGCAAAAAATCCGCAACACAACGGTCGACCAACTTCGCGAAGAACGACGTGTCAGACGGCGAAATCCCACTGGCAAGCGAATTCGTCGTGACGGTTGGCTCGCGCCGCTTCGGATGCGCAAGAGTGCCGATGAGCCGGAGGTTCACAAGCAAGGTGTCCGCGCGAGCAACAAGGGCTTCCTCGATCTCGCACTCGGGGATTACTTGAAATTGCTCAAGTGGACGGCCAAGCAACGCGACAGTGGTTCGGGGAAGGATATCCCGTCTCACTTGCGAAGCATCGTCGCGCGACTGGGCATCGATCTTTCGATGTGGCGCGACTTGGTTTGGAACTTCCAGCGTTACTTCGGCCAGAGCTGCTGCGCCGGTTCACCCTCGTCGATGTCCGCCTACGCTGATTCAAGCGGCCGAAGCTGGGCCAAGGGGCAGCGGCATGTAGCAGAGTGCTTCAGGGGATAATCGAGTTCGCAGCGAGTGAACACTAAACTCTGATGCCACGACCAAGCGACGGGTATGTCGATGCGGAAAAGCGAAACGGCTTCTTGCGGTCGCATCTATTACGACCGTCGGCCTGATAGATGCCTTCCTCTATTCAACAAACTCAGGCTCCTGCTACCTGGGAACCCCGACGCCAACGGGAATATCAGCGTGTTCAATCGAATGACTCCTCCGGCGAGGGTGGTGGCTCGGTCTGGCAGGCTCGCCAAGATACAACTCCGATACTCCTGGTGTCGCCAGACGCCGTCATTGCCCTGCTTTGCAAAGCATCCGGATCGGTCTGCTTATCGAAGACTCCCGCAAGGGCTAGACTCTGCATTCGATCCCCATTCACCACCTGCCTTTGACGGAGCCTTCGATGTCGCAAGAAGAACACGTCCTGGTCATCCCCGCCTCCGTGATCGACGCGATCGGGACCATCAGTGGCTTTGAGTCCAACGTGGATCGATTTCTGCATCCGATCCTTTCGAGTGAAGAACTGTCTTATCAGCCGCGTGGGCCGATGGAGGTCGATCCAAGTTTCAAGCAGTTGATTCCGTACGTGATTCTCGAACATCGCAGTGACGCCGATGAGATCGCGCTGTTCGTTTACACGCGAGGTGGTGGCGGGGGTGAGAAACGCTTGCACGCGAAACGAAGCCTCGGCATCGGCGGCCACATCAGCCAGGAAGACGGCGCGGTCGGTGCCGACGCCTATTCGGCTGGAATGCAACGCGAATTAGCCGAAGAGATTCGGCTCGATTCCGAGTACACCGAAACGCTCGAGGGATTGATTTATGATCCATCCAGCGAAGTCGGGCGGGTCCATCTGGGCGTCGTTCACCGATTCGTCCTCCAAGCCCCCGACGTCGCAAGTAACGAAGACGATCTTGCCGAGGGTGGCTTCATGAGTCTGAATCAGATCTGGAGCGATCGAGAACGCTTGGAAACATGGAGCCGGCTGGCATTGGAGGCGCTGTATGGCGAGTATGTGACACAAGCATCGGCGACCTCGTGATCTACCTCGACAATCATGCGACGACACGTTGCGACCCTCGGGTGGTCGAGCGCATGGTTCCCTGGCTGAGCGAGTCTTACGGCAACCCGCACAGCACCGCACACGCGATGGGGCGCGACGCCGGCGCCGCGGTCGAGTCCTCGATCCATTCCATTGCGTCGAGCCTCGGACTCTCGGATTCCGATATCTTGCTGACCAGCGGGGCGACCGAGAGTAATAATCTTGCGATCGATGGCATCTGTCGTCACCCTCGTCAAAAGCGCCGGCACATTGTCACGACGACCATCGAACACCCTGCGGTACTGGACGTCGTCACACGACTGGAGAAGGATGGCTTCATCGTGACCCGGGTCGCGGTTCACCCAAACGATCATCCCCTTGCGGGGCAAATCGACCTCGCTCAGTTGGCAGAAGCGGTCACCGAAGACACCGCGCTGATTTCGGTGCATTGGGCGAACAATGAAATCGGCGTGATCCAGCCGATGCGAGAGATCGCGGCGATCGCGCATCAAGTCGGCGCACTTTTTCACAGCGACGCGACTCAGGCGGTGGGTCGGATTCCAGTCGACCTTGCCGACGTCGATGTGGACTTGATCAGTGCTTCGGCGCATAAGTTTTATGGGCCCAAGGGAGCCGGATTCCTCACCATCGGTGGCGGCCTGGAGCGGCGACGGGTCCGGATCAAGCCGATTTTTCTCGGCGGTGGCCAGCAGAACAACCTCCGCGGCGGCACCGTCGCGCCCGCGAACGCGATTGGAATTGCGGCGGCGCTGGAGTTGGCGGTCGAGGAAATGGCCTTGACGGCGGAGCGGGTCGTCGGTCTGCGAAGCCGGCTTTGGAGCGAGTTAAACGCCCTTATCGACGGGCTTCGGCTCAACGGAGCCTCGCTAGACGAGGAGCACCGCCTGCCGGGAAACCTGAACCTGATTCTGCCCGAGATTGAAGGCGCGGCATGGATTTCCGCCTCGCCGGAGATCGCGTTCAGTAGCGGTTCGGCCTGTAGCAGCGTGGAGGCCAAACCCAGCCACGTGCTGACCGCCCTGGGTTTAGCGGACAGCGAAGCCCGGCGGAGTGTGCGGTTTGGGATCGGCAAGTTCAATGACGCAGACGAGATCGAATCCGCAATCGGTCACCTGACGAGGGGATACCATCGGGTCCTCGGCGACATAAATTCGCGCGCCTAGATTATCGTCGGTGCGAGCCAGGGCTGCGACCACTCTTCCACTTTTCATGCGAGAGCAGAGCAACGTGTCAGTCGTCACCATTGAGAACGTCACCAAGACCTACGGCAGCCACACGGCTGTCTCGGATCTCTCGCTGGAAGTCCCAGCGGGTTCACTTTACGGATTCATCGGGCCCAACGGATCGGGCAAGACATCCACCATCCGAATGATCCTGCGCATCATTCACCCCGATCAGGGACGAATCGCCGTCCTCGGGGATGATTCGGCATCAGCCGCGAATGATCAGCTCGGTTACTTGCCGGAAGAGCGTGGGCTTTACAAGAAGCTCTCGGTGCGGCGGATGCTTCAGTACTACGCCGCGCTCAAATCGATGTCGAAGAGCGATGCGAACAAGGCGATCGACCATTGGCTTAAGCGATTCGATCTTGAGTCCTGGGGCAACAAAAAGATCGAGTCGCTTTCCAAGGGGATGTCACAGAAGGTTCAGTTCATCGCGTCGGCGATCTCGGATCCGAAGGTCCTGATTCTCGACGAACCCTTTTCGGGGTTGGATCCCGTCAACACCGAAGTCATCCGATCGGCGGTTCTCGAAATGCAGCGTCGCGGGACGACGATTCTGTTTTCGACACATGACATGAGCACTGCTGAAAAAATGTGCGATTTCGTGTTCATGATTTTCCGCGGCGAAAAAGTGCTCGACGGAACGTTGGATGAGATCAAGGCCAAGTACGGTGCGGATTCCGTTCGGCTGCGGTGGGAAGGAACGCCCGAACAACTGCAATCGATTCGCGAAGTCGAACGTGTGATCGACATGGGCGGGTTTCAGGAGCTCCAAACCAGTGAACCACAGCGTGTTCTTGGCCAACTCGTCGAGATGGGACACGTGAGTCTGTTCGAAATCACCCAACCATCGTTGCATGACATTTTCATTCGGATCGCCGGGCCCGAGGTTTTGGAAGCTAGCCGCGAAGAAGAGCAAGAGGTGCAAGCATGAATAAGGTTCTCGCCGTCGCAAAGTACGAATACCTCATCGCGGTCACCAGCAAAGCATTTCTTCTTGGCGTGGTCATGATGCCCGTGTTTATGGGCGGAGCGATCGTCGTGCAGTACCTCACTCGCGACCAAGTCGACCTGACCGCTCGCAAAGTCGCGGTGATTGACAAGACGGGGCGGTTACTCGAAGTCATCGAGGCACGCAACGAACGACGCAACCAAAACGAGATTTTCCAATCCGATGAGGACGGCGGCGAACCGCGCCAGATGGCGGCTGAGTTTTCCATCGAAGGCATTGAACCGGAAGCCGACGAACAAGAGCTTGGCATCCGGCTTAGCGACCGCATCCGCGAGGATGACCTGTTCGCGTTCGTCGTCATCGAGGAAGAGGTTTTCGATGCGACCAAGCAGGCCACGCTCCGCTATTACTCCCAAACGCCCAGCTACGAGACGTTGCCTCGCTGGTTGGAGCAGGTGGTCAACGATGAAGTCAAACGCGAACGCACCGACGACCTCGGGCTTTCGCCACAAGACGTGATGTCGCTGACGCGAACGGTTCCGACGCGAACCTTCGGGCTGATTGAGCGAGACGGTGAGGTGAAAGAAGAAAACCGCGTTCTCACCTTTATGGTTCCGTTCGGCGGGCTGATGCTCATGTTCATGATGGTGATGTCCGTCGCGCCGGCGATGCTCAACAACGTTCTCGAAGAAAAAATGCAGAAGATCTCCGAGTTCCTTGTGTCATCGGTCACGCCATTCCAACTCATGCTCGGGAAACTGTTTGGGGCGGTCGGGGTGGGGCTGACGCTCTCGACGATCTACCTCGGTGCGGCGTACGGCATGGCCCGCTATTTTGAGATCGCCGACCGAATCCCAATCACGCTCTACATCTGGTTCGCCTTCTTTGTGCTCCTTGCGTTGATCATCTTCGGCTCCATCTTTTCGGCCATCGGTGCCGCGTGCTCCGAAATCCGGGATGCCCAGAGCTTGATGACACCCGTGATGTTGCTCGTGATCATCCCGATGATGTGCATGGGCCCGATCTTGGATTCGCCGTCGAGCACGTTTGCCCGAGCGGTCTCACTGTTTCCGCCCGCCACGCCGATGTTGATGTTCGCTCGCATCGCGATCCCGCCGGGGCCGGCGATCTGGGAGATCATCTTGGCCGTGTTGCTGACGACTCTGTTCGCCGCCGCCTGCGTTTGGGCCGCCGGCAGGGTATTCCGAATCGGCATCCTGTCTCAGGGCCAGGCACCGAGCTTCACGAAGTTGATCGGTTGGATCTTGACCAAGTAAAACCGTCGCGGGACGTCGCACAGCCCACTCTCGGGCGTGCGACTCGGGACCACAAACGGACGCACCCTCGCGACGTGACGCTAGTCGGCGAACTGCAGTCGTGGATCGTCGAGTCCCAAACGCTTCATTTTCTTGTAGAGCGTGGTGCGGTTGATGTCGAGCGCATCGGCCGTCGCCGCCCGGTTCCATCCATGCTTGCGGAGCGCGTGCAGGATAATGTCACGTTCGGGGCCCTCGAGCGCCTCACGGAGTGTCTTGCCGTCGAAAGACATCGGCAACTGGACCGGTGGAAACGTCGAATCGGTTGCGTCGCTGTTTCTTGCCAACGGATCCGATGTGGTTCCGAGCACTTCGGGTGGCAGATCTTGAAGCGTGAGCGAGTTTTCGCGTGAAAGCAGGACCGCTCGTTCGACCACATTCTGCAGCTGGCGCACATTTCCCGGCCAGGAGTACGATTGCAACCGCGTCATGGCCGCTTGGTCAAAGCCGTCGATCTCACGACCGCATGTATCGGCCGCTTCGCGGAGAAAGTGTTCTACCAGGAGCGGAATATCACCGACTCTCTCACGGAGCGACGGCAACACGATGTTGACAACGTTGATTCGGTAATAAAGGTCTTGCCGAAAGGAACCCTCGTGGACCGACTTGGACAGGTCGTCATTGGTGGCCAAGATCACGCGAGTATCCACTGATTCGGTCGTGGTCCCGCCGAGCTGCTCAAACTGAAACTCCTGTAGGACACGCAGAAGTTTGACCTGCATCGCCGGAGTCGCCGTTCCGATTTCGTCGAGGAACAGCGTGCCATGATCTGCAAGCTTGAATTTGCCGATCTTGTCCGTGCTCGCGCCGGTGAATGCGCCTTTGACGTGCCCGAACAATTCGCTTTCGAGCAGGTTGTCGGGAAGCGCACCGCAGGCGACTTCGACAAATGGCTTGCCCCGGCGGGCGCTGCGTTCGTGAATCGCTCTGGCGATCATGCTTTTGCCGGTTCCGTTCTCGCCGGTGATCAAGATCGAGGCCCGAGCATCGGCGACGCTATCGATCACGTCAAAGATCTTTAGCATCCGGTAGTCGTGGCTGAGGATGTTCTCCAAGCCCGCGCGGCGATCGAGCTGTTGACGAAGTGATTCGTTTTCGAGCGTGATCTCCCGCTGTGTGACGGCGCGCTCGATGGCTAGTTGGAGTTCGTCATCGATCAGTGGCTTGGTGAGCAAATCAAAGGCACCCACCTTGATGGCTTCGACGGCGGTACTGGGCGTCGCGTATCCGGTCATCACCAAAACAGTCGTCTCGGGAGACTTGGTTCGCGTGTAGCCGATCAGTTCAAAGCCATCTTCTTCACCCAACCTCAAGTCGGTGATCACCAAGTCGACGGAATGCTGCTCGAGCGTGGCCTTCGCGCCATCGAGACAGTCGGCCACCAGCACGGTATGCTCAAGCGAACGCAGCCAATCCGCCATCGACTGGACAAGATGCCAATCGTCATCAACGAGCAAAATGGTTGCGGAGCGTGGCATACTGAAGAAACTCGTAAGGCTGGGCGGTTTTCAAAACACGCCCCGGTCGACAAGTTTCTTTAGGTCACGGTTAGGGGCGGTGCAAAACCGCCAAATCTGCATGGCATCCCCTCATTTCAGGGGACCCGGCTGTGGATACCGTTATTTTATGAATATCGTGCGGTAATTCTGTCGTAGTATCGCCAGTGTGGGTGTGCCGGCCCGGGGCCACCACGAGGGAACTAGGGAAAACGGGAACTACTCTTTGGCAAAATCCTCATGCCGTTGAAAACCCTGGTGGTCGACGACCACCAGGCAGCCAGGTCCGGACTCATCTCCCTCTTCAAGGGAACGACTATCGAAGTCACCGAGACTGCTGCCGATGGAGAAGAAGCCCTACAAAAACTGGGCTCAGGCGGAATTGATGTCGCGTTGGTCGATGTCCAAATGAAAAAGATGGACGGCCTGATGTTGCTGTCGTCAATTCGGCACACCTCACCAGAATTGCCAGTCGTTCTGATGAGCGCTTATGACTACCCGGTCTACATGGCACGTGCGGTTGCCATCGGTGCACAGGACTTTGTCCTCAAAAGCGACCCCATTG
>JBCBLJ010001209.1:0-1533 GCA_038520195.1 Planctomycetota bacterium | reverse complement strand
TGGGCCAAGCCGTCGTGGACGCCATCGCAAAACAGGGATAAGCGGCGACGCCACCCATCACCATCCGGCGTTCTGGTCGCCGAAAGGTTATTTGTTTAGCTGGCTCGGCGTTGACCACCATTCACCACGCGGTTTCTTGAACCTCTTCCAAGATCGCCGTGGTGCAGGTTCGCCGGAATACTGGCGCGGTGGGGATGCAACGGAGGATTCTGCTAGATGACGACGCTTCGGCTCTTTCTACTCGCGGCCGCCATCCTGATTTACGCGATGACCGCGATCGCTTCCGTTCGGCACGGCGTCAATTGGCCGGCGGTCGCGATCCAGGATTTGATGGCGCTCGACTGGCGTTCGCAATTCGATACCGACTTCCTCACCTATCTGTTCTTGGGCGCCCTGTGGATCGCTTGGCGGCAGGGGTTTTCGACTCGCGGCTACGTGTTTGCCTTCCTGAGCATCTTCCTGGGAGGCATGTTTAGTTTTCCCTATCTGCTTTGGGCGACGTACCAGACAAAAGGTGATCCAACTGCCCTGCTTTTGGGAGTCCACGCCGCTTCACAAACGACAACGGAAGAAACGGACTCGGCAACGCCGCAGTGAGCACTCGCTCGGCGTTCTAGACTCACGTGTTCGCTGGGATTCGCAAGTGGGTGTTGCTTAAACGCATCGGATCCCCTTTGACGTTGATGTTGTCAGCGCCAATCAAGGCAAGGCACACCGCCGGAGCGACCGATCGAATAGGATTTGCCATGAACGCCTCCCGTCCACTCAGGCGCTCCATAGGTAGCCTGTTGAGTCTTCCCGGACAAATCGCCCCGTAACGCTCGATGAACTTGCACAAAAAGAACACCCAGCAGGATTGGGATCGGATCAACCGGCGAGACTTCGCTGGCATTTGCAGTGCGATGGGGCTGGCCTGCGGCGGTTGCGGTCGAGATCCAGGAACTGAGTTTCAAGGGACAGTCATCGTGGTGGGTGCAGGCGCGGCGGGCATGACCGCCGGGCATCTGCTCGCTCAGAGGGGCGTGCGTTTTTCGATTCTGGAAGCCGCGCCCGCTCATGGCGGTCGGATCAAGACTGCAAACGACTTCGTAGACTTTCCAGTCCCGCTCGGAGGCGAATGGGTTCATGTCGCCCCCGACATTCTTTCAAAGATCGTCAATGACGATTCGATCGCGGTCGACACGAAGCTCGCCGCTTACGAAGACGATGCGACGTACGGCACCTACGACGATGGGAAAGTCGTCACGGAGTCGCTCGGTGCCTATCCGGACTTGAAGTTCGTGCATGGCACTTGGCTTACGTTCTTCGAGCAATACGTTCTGCCTGGCATCAAGGAGTTCATGCGGTTTCGAACAGAGATTGTCGAGATCAACTATTCCGGCGAAAAGATTGTGCTGTTGGATTCCGAAGGGGAACGCTACTCATCAGATGTCGGCGCGTTCAAACGCTCGTCGCTTTCTGTCTGGAAGCGGCGGCACGAATTTGATGCGTGCGTCCTTGATCACTTGAGGAGGCACGGTGACGACGACCGCA
>JBCBLJ010000278.1:0-9340 GCA_038520195.1 Planctomycetota bacterium | reverse complement strand
CCGCTACAAGCTCGCCGATGGCCAGCGGCTGAACTACGAGGTCACGCACGTCGCCAAGACCAAGACAAGGATCCAGGGCAAGGAAGAGATCTCCCAGGTCCACACGTTGAGCAAGCGACACTGGCAAGTCGCCGAGGTGTTGGACGAGGAAGCCACCTTCGATCATGTCGTCGACTCTGTCGAGATGACTCAACAACAAGGCGAGCAAGACGAGGTTCGTTGGTCAAGCGAGTCCGGCGAGGACGCTCCGCGGATCTTCTCGAAGGTCGCCGAGCGACTCGGCAAAACACTCGCGACGGTCTCCATCAATCCACGCGGCCAAGAGACGAATCGCGAAGACCATGGCGGTAGTAAGGCGTCACTCGGAATGGGCGCGCTCTCGATCGCGCTGCCCGAGGAACCTCTCAAAGTCGGTCAGTCATGGTCGATCCCCCGCGAAATCCAAACCCGCACCGAAGACGGGCTCGTCAAGCAAATCAAGATTCGCGAGCTATACACGCTTGAGAAAGTCAAGTCGGGTGTCGCCGTCTTGTCCGTTCGAAGCCAACCACTCACGCCGATCGACGAAGAGTCCGTCCAAGCACAGGTCGTCCAACAGCTCAGCAACGGCACGATTCGTTTCGACGTCGACGGCGGTCACATGATCAGCAAAGAACTGAATTGGGACGAAACCGTCGTGGGATTTAACGGTGCCAACTCGATGATGGAGTATCGCGCCCGCTTCACTGAGAAGCTCGTCGATAATATCACTCGTACCGCACGACGCTGAGGCGTCTGGCGGCGACACGGGGGTCGGAAAGGGTGTCAGGAACCAAAAATGCGAAGCACCCTGCGGGCCATTTGGTTTTTGGTTCCTGACACCGTTTCCGTAGCCAACCCTAAAGTCAAGCTGTAACGGATCACTAGGTGCTGAGCGTCACTCAAACGAGCGGGCGCTGCTTTCCAGTGGCTTCGGAAAGTCACTGGGTACTTGCGTCATCGTCACTTCGCCGGTCGCCGCCCATTCGGTCCCTCGCAGCAGCGTGGTGATAAAGCCGACGCAGCTAAACGACGTCACGTCGTGTCCCATTGGCGTATGGAAGATGCGCCCCTTCTGGTAGTCAATCGTCATCAGCATCGGCTCATGGTTGCCGCTACCGCGATACTTGGGGTCGGCGTACGCGGTCGCCAGGATCGTCATGTTTTCAGCGGGGCCACGCAGTTGCTGATACAGTTCATCGGAGGTGTGGAGCCATGCACCCGGCAACCCTTTGACGATCGGATGCTCGGGCATCCGCGTGACTACTTGATACTCGTGTCTCGGCCCATGCGAGCCGCCTCGTCCAGCAGACTCGTCGCGAATCAGCTTGCCATCAGCGTTGTAGTAAACATAGGGCCCGGATTTTTCGTTCCGCCCGTCCCAACCGCCGAGCCCGATCATGCGGTTGAACTCTAACCAGGACCCGAAGGAATTGTCGGCCGCGTGAACGATCACCAAGCCGCCTCCGCCGGCGACATATTCTTGGAATGACTGCTGCGTTTCCTCCGGCCACGGCGCGGCCTTCCAGCCAAAGTTGCTGATCACGACGTCATAGTTCGCGAACTCCGGCTTGAAGCCGGGATCGGGCTTGGACTCTTTGAGATCCTCGTATTCTTTGCCGTCGTTGAGTGGGAACTTCTTGAGCAATTCGCCTCCTTTCCACGTGTAACGCGATCGATAGATATCGACCGAGAAGCGGCCCGAGTCTTCGAGATACTTTTTGGTCATCATCGTTGTCTGCGGCCAAGCCGAATGGTTGTTTTGGCCATCGATGATCAACGCCTTCAACGGTTCTTCGGAAGACGCGTTTTGTGAAAAGATGGCGGCACAGAGGATCGCGAGCGAGAACAGTGACTTGATTTGCATGAGCGGCTTCGGGGTTGGGGAGATTCTGGCGCGGTCATTGTAGATCAACCGACTCCGCCGTGACGGATCGCCAATGTTGGTGGAACGAATGCAAGCGTTCTTCCGACCGGCCAAAGACTCGATCGCTGATCGCGGCATCGAGACCCGCTTGCACCTCCGTAAAAATGGCCGCGTCCTCGGCGAGTACGCGCCGTGCCATCCGTGACGCAAAAACGCCGAGCCACCATCCAATGTAACTTCCGATCGGCCCGAGTCGACGGCTTCGTGGCACCCAACCGAACAGCGTCATCCGCGATCGCCGACGAGCCGTCGGATAGATTTGGTAGACCAAGACCAGCGAATCGGTGATCGTCGCCATGACGTTGGGAAACAGGTGCACATGCCGATAGCTTGGATCGAACTGCCCGGTGATGCCGCGAACCGCCGCTGACTCCAACCTCGAGAGGATGGAGGCTCCTCGAGCCTGTGTCGAAAAGATCGTGCCGTTCTCCTTCAGTTCGTGCTCGCAGTCTGTCTCGCGGGGCGCTCCACCAAACGTCGCGGCGTGAACTTCATCGAGATGATAACTCTCCAGCGATCCCTCAATAGGTATTTTCCAATCGCACTCGTAATCCAGTTCCTCGTTTAGAACGAGCCGCCATCGTTCGGAACTGGTCGCGTCGGCGAACACTGTCTCCCACTGGCACCAATCGTCGATCGAGTCTTTGTCTTTTTCATCTTCCGAGCCATTGGGCGTCAATCGGACGAGCAGCAAAGTGCCGACTTGACGAACTGGGTACATCCGCAACTGGTGTTGGTCGCGAGCGAAGTGCGGAAAGTTCTCTTTGGCCGCAGGGATCTTTTTCGTCTTTCCATCCGCTCCGTAGCACCAACCATGGTACGGGCATTTGAGCTCGGGCGAATTCCCTGACCCCGTCGCCAAACGACAACCGCGGTGCGCACAAACGTTGTGAAACGCCAGAAAACGATCCTCGTGACGGCGGATCAAGATCGGAATACCATGCCGCTCGGCGGCAAGGAAGTCTCCGTGGCCACGAAGCATTTCCGTGGTCGCCACAAGCTGCCACGCACGGTCGCGCAACAACGTCATGTCTCGTTGATGCGCTTCCTCGGTCGTGTACTGATCTCCATCCAGCAGCGCGGGCAATATGCGATCGGTTTGATACATCCAAGCTATTCTAAGTCACCCGCTCGAAGATCAAACTGGATGACCGATGGGCCCCGACGTGAAGCAATAAACCATGCGAACATCCCTACTCTACGGCCGCGGAACTCTCGAGATCGAGATTCCCGCCCAAGCCGATGTTGCGATCATTCGCAAACCGGAAATGCCGGTACTGAGCGACCCTGACCAAGCGGTCCGCGATGCCCTGACCGAATTGCCTGCGATAGCCGCCGGCGCCAATTCCGCTTGCATCGCCATCTGCGATATCACACGGCCTGTTCCGAACCAGCTGTTCCTCCGGCCCATGGTCGAAATGTTGGCTGCCGCTGGGATTCCCTATGATCGGATCACCATCCTCATCGCGACGGGGCTTCATCGCCCAAACCTCGGCGACGAACTGGTTGAATTGATCGAAGACCATGGGTGCTCCGGACGGTGACCGTGATCAACCATGACGCCCGGTGTGATGCCGATCACGTCGATCTCGGATGCACTCCAACGCGAGGCACTCCCATCAAACTGGATCGACGATTCGTGGAAGCGGATCTTCGCATCGCGACTGGATTGGTCGAGCCGCATTTCATGGCGGGCTATTCGGGTGGCCGCAAGGTGATCGCGCCGGGTCTCGCGCATATGGACACCATCAAGACGTTTCATAACCACGCGTTCATGTCGGACCCGGCCGCCGCAAACTGCAACCTGGCCGGCAATCCGCTCCACGAAGAACAGCTGCAAATCGTCGAACGGATTGGAGGCGCTTTTGCGCTTAACACCATCATTGATGAGCAACGTCGACTCTCGATGGTCAACTTTGGTGAAATCACCAGCAGCCACCAGAAGGCAGTTGCAATGGTAAAGGACTTTTGCCGCGTGCCGGTTGAGCGGCCTTTCGAAACTGTCATCACTAGCGGTGCCGGCTATCCTCTCGACAAGACGTACTATCAGAGCGTCAAAGGAATGGTCGCGGCAGCCGGTATCCTTGCGCCCGCAGGCAGTCTCATCATCGCTTCGGAATGCAGCGAGGGATTGGGATCCGCGGCATACGTCTCGGCCCAGCAGCGATTGTGCGATCAGGGACCGGAGGATTTCCTCAAATCGATTTCCGGGAAATCGCGCGCGGATATCGACGAGTGGCAGACCCAGATGCAGACCAAGGCAATGTCGAGCGGATCGATTCAGCTGTACTCGATGCTCTCCACCAGTGACCGTCGCCTGACAGGCGTCGAATCGATCGGCAACCTCAACGCAGCGATCCTCGCATCCATTGATGCGAGTCGGACAAAGAGCGTTGCCGTGATTCCCGAGGGTCCCTACGTAGTGCCTTATGTCGATGAAGCGATCGCCGACTCACCCGAGGGTCACAGCTAGACCGTCTTCCAGGCGCGTTCGTTGGCGCTCGCGAGGACCGCGTCGCAAACCTTTTGCGTAATCTGTGCAGTGCGGAAACTGGGCTCGATCGCCTCGCCGGTCTCCAACGACTTGAGGAAGTCGGCGACCTGGTGGATGAAGGTGTGCTCATAGCCGATGTTCAAGCCGGGCACCCACCAATTGCCCATGTACGGCTGGTCGCCGTCGCTGATGTGAACGCTTCGCCAACCGCGGACGATTCCGTCGTCGGCGTGGTCAAAGTACTCGAGGCGATGCAGGTCATGCAGATCCCAGCGGATCGACGCTTTTTCGCCATTGATCTCGAGGGTGTAAAGCGCCTTGTGGCCGCGGGCGTAACGGGTCGACTCGAACAGTCCGAGTGAACCATTGTCGAAGTGGCAGTGAAAGGCGCAGGCGTCATCAATTTTGACCTCTTTGACTTCGCCGGTCTCAGCGTGCTTGCGCTCTTTGACGAAGGTTTCGGTGACGGCCGAAACATCGGTGATGCCGCCGTTGAGCCAGATTGCGGTGTCGATGCAGTGCGCAAGCAAGTCACCCGTGACGCCGCTTCCCGCTTCATCGGCATCGAGTCGCCACGTCGCGGCACCACCCTGAGGGACATCCGCGTTGATGGTCCAGTCCTGCAAGAAATTCGCGCGATAGTGGAAAATCTTGCCGAGCCGACCTTCATCGATCAACTGCTTCGCGAGCGTGACCGCCGGAACGCGTCGATAGTTGTACCAGACCATATTCTTGACGCCGGCCTTCTCGATCACCTCGCACATCTCTTCGCCGTCGGCAGCGCTCATCGCGAGAGGCTTTTCGCACAAAACCATCTTGCCCGCCTCGGCGGCCGCGATCGAAATCTCTTTGTGCAAGTTGTTTGGCGTACAGACATCGATCGCGTCGATGTCGTCACGTTTGATCAGCTCTTTCCAATCGGTTTCAACGGACTCGTATCCCCACTGGTCAGCGAAAGCCTGTGCCTTGTCTTTGTTTCGCGCACAAACGGCCTTGAGAACAGGCTTGTACTCGAGGTCGAAGAAGTGGTTGGCTTGGGCGTAACCGTTGCTGTGGGTGCGGCCCATGAATCCATAGCCGACCATTCCGATATTGAGAGGTTTCATTTCGCGATGATGTGGGAGAGTGAGTCAGTGAATCTGCGCAGAACGCATGAGGAGTCAATGCAAGCGAGCTCAAAGGCTCTCGTCAACCTGGATCATTTTGTCAAGAATGGTGTTCCAAGTATCGACCTTCTCAAGCGTCGCGTTGGGGAACATGCAACCGTCCCAGCAGATGTGCTCAATCCCGCGTTGATCCGCATCCTTGAGCCAGTAACCGGCACACTTGACGATATCGAGTTTGCCGTTGGGATCATCCGCCGGACAATGCTTTCCGGTCTTGTCGTGGTCGCCGGCGCCGTGGACCTCTCCGTCGTTTTGTGCCACGTGGAAATCGATGGTCCAAGGACGAAGCTTATCGGTCATCGTCTCATAGGCGGCGTAAAATTCCTCTTCGCCGTAGCCCTCTTTCAGAAGCGCGTGCTCCGATGCGTTGTAACCCATCAAATACAGATAGGTGTGTGCCAGGTCCGCCTGAAACCCGAGCGTCTCGGGCATGTCCACGGCCTCGAGTAGATCGAGCATGTCTTTCCAGCTATGCATGCCGGCCCAGCAGATCTCTCCCTCGGCCGCCAAACGCTCACCGTGATCGGCGGCAATCTTTGCGGCCTCACGAAATGTCTCCGCGATCTTCTTCGTATTCGCAGTCGGGTCCTCACGCCACTTCTCGACGCCAAATTCGGCACTGTCGATGCGGATCACGCCGCGCTTGCGAACGCCGTGCTCATTGAAGACCTTCGCGATCCGGCAGCCCGTCTCGACGGCCTTGAGAAACTTGGCCTTTTGCTCCGCATCACCCATCGCAGAATCGCCGACGGTGCCTGGCCACACCGGCGCAACAAGCGAACCGACATCGAATCCTTTGGACTGAATCAAGTCCGCGATCGAACGCAATTCATCATCGCTGGCTTCGGGATCGGTGTGCGGAAGAAAGAGGAAGTAGTCGATTCCGTCAAACTTGCGACCATTGACTTCCGCGGCGGCGCTCAAATCCAGCATCCTTTCCAAGCTAATTGGCGGTTCCTGGTCGTCGCCATCGCCCTTGCCGACAAGCCCCGGCCACATCGCATTATGCAGTTTCATCGTCATTATTCGTTGGGGAAACAGAAAGTACCGACCGAAAGGGTTCAGGACCCGGCGGTCGGAAGATTGGTGTGGGTGTCGGGTCCAAAGTAGCGGAGTCCGACCAGAGGCTCCGACCCGAGATTCTCGATTTCAACGCCGCCGGTCGCGGCAACGTGCGAAATAAAGACCTCATCGGTCGTGTTTTCGCCGAATCGAATCATCGCGGGCGTCTGTAAGTCCAGGTTGCCGATCCGCCCGCGGCCTTGAACAGTAATCCAGCTGCTCGCGCCCGGGTCCTTCAGCGTACACTTTGCGCCGGGCTGAACCGTCAGCTCTTTCGCGCTAAACAGCTGTTGCCCGTCGACGGTCCCATAGACGATCCACTTGTCAACATAGCCGTCACCGGATCGCGAATCGTCCTCGACCGGCTCGAGATAGTTGCTTTGCTTAAAGTGCGTGTCGACGTTCTTATCCCAATCCAACTGTCCGACGATAAAGTCCAGGTCCTGGTGTTTTTCCTCGGGCATGTCCTTCACAAGCAGGTCCCACGACACATAGCGTCCTTCGACAATGGACTGATACATGCCAAACACATCGCTGCCCCACTGCGGCTCGTAGGTTAACAATGAACCAGGCGCGTGAAGCACACCTGGGGGAATCAACCATCCCGTTCCGCGTTTGAGCCGATAGGCGCGACTGAGGTCCAAAATGCCGTTGTCACCGGCATTCCAGTTTTCCAAACAGCGACGGACATCCTCCGGCGTCGTGCCCGGTTCGAGCCCCATGAATGTGTAGCAGAAGTTGTTGTCGACGTTATTCAGCTGGGGCGGAAAATAGTAGCTCTCCGGTTTGCCTTCCTGACCGACAAGGGCCGCATCCTCGAAACTTTGATGCATGTGATGGGGGATCGGTCCCATGTTGTCGAAGAACTTGCTGTAGACCGGCCAACGGCTGTACTTCGAAAAAATCGCGTCGCCGACAATGTCGTTGCCACGCTCCGACACGGCCTCCTTGAGCAAAAATTTCTTGCCCTCAAAAAGACAGAAACTCTGTCCCTCGTGCCACACCCGTCCGTCGTTGGCAGCATCCGTGGTGCTGCCAAACCAGCGTTCATCAATCCCACCGCGGTCTGCGCCGAACCGGTAATAGTCATCCGGATGCAACTTCACACGACGCCCCGGGTGCAAAAACGATCGAGGAACCCACGTCGGAGTCAGTCGCAGTAGACCCCCGCCCGCATCCATTGCCGAATCCAAGATGGCGGCAACAGAATCCCCCTGGATCAATCCCTCGTCGAGCTTCACGTTGGTCATAAACGCTGATCGGTGATTTGAAATCGGATGAAATTGCGGCAGAATCACCGCCCACATGTTGTATTGACTGCGCCGACGACCGACAAGAATGGAACGGAATGTTCAAAATGTGTTGATCGGTTGTTCGCCCGCTGTCAGCCTCCTGTCCTTCATTCAAATCCTCACCACCGCGGATCCCGCGTCGCCACGATGCCGCAAACTCACCTTCATAGATCGATCGAAGACCGGATGCAGTCCGTCCGCTGGGAAGAAGACTCGCCACTTTCGCTTGAATTAGAAACCCGTTCGGGGCCGATGCGAACTCGCCACGGACGATTCGTCGGTGGCCGGTGCGACGGAGTGGAGATCGTTCGAATCGAAACCGGTGCCGCGGCCGTCCACGTGTTACCGACGCGCGGCATGTCCATCTGGAACATCGACTGCGGCCCAACACGTTTTGGCTGGAACTCACCCGTTGACGGACCGGTGCATCCCGCGCTCGTCCCGATTTTCGATCCAAGCGGCCTCGGTTGGCTCGAAGGGTTTGACGAACTCTTGGTCCGATGCGGACTGGAGAGCAACGGCGCCCCCGAATTCGATGAATCGGGCAAACTCGCCTATCCTCTCCACGGCCGCATCGGGAACCTGCCCGCCGACGGACTGGAAATTGAGTTTGACGAGGCGTCCGGCCGGCTCGAACTCGTCGGCGATGTTCGAGAAAGCCGTTTGTTCTTTTCAAACCTCCAAATGCGAAGTCGGATTCGATTGCATGCCGGTAGCGCTCGCGTCGAAATACGCGATGACGTGGTTAACATGCGATCACAACCTGCAACGATGCAGTTGCTCTATCACATCAACGTCGGAGCGCCGGTGCTGCAAGCCGGCTCAAAACTGCATGCTCCCATCGAAGAACTCGCCCCAAAAGATTCCTTGTCCGCCGGTGAGATCGAGACCTGGAATGAATATCCCGCACCGCAGTCTGGCTACGCCGAAAGGGTTTACTTCGCCCGACTCAAAAGCGATGAATCCAACCTTGCCACCTCGGTGCTGCATAACGCCGACGCATCGCTCGGGCTCGCGGTCACCCATCAAACCAAAGGCCTGCCGCGATTCGTTGTTTGGAAAAACACGGCTCATGAAGCCGACGGCTACGTGACCGGCCTCGAACCGGCAACCAACTTTCCAAACACACGTTCTTATGAAGCGTCGCAAGATCGCGTGGTCCAGCTGGAACCGGAACAGACCGCTTCGTTTCGTGTCACACTCGAACCACTGACGGCCGCCGATCAAGTGAGCGAAGCCATTCAACGGGTCGAAAAGATCGCCGGCGAAGATCCACCGACCGTCCACGCGACGCCTCGACCTGGATGGAGCCCGGGGGCGTGAGTGGGGAGTTGAGAGTTGAGAGTGGGGAGTTGAGAGTTGAGAGTGGGGAGTTGAGAGT